>CAYHRX010000713.1:0-1870 GCA_964359075.1 uncultured Chitinophagales bacterium | reverse complement strand
CTCGATACTCGAATGTACTTGTAATCGTAAACTCCGCTCCGGTAAGGACGTAACGAACATTGTCATTCTGAGCGAAACACAGTGAAAAAAGCCTTTAGCCCTGAGTGAAGCCGAAGGGGAAGAATCTGGACTGGGCGGGTGAGCTTATTTCCATCACCAGCGAGATGCTTCGCCCTTGGCTCAGCATGACATTCACGGGGCGATTATCCAGGAAAATACGTAGTCACCACAATTGACAGGCTATACGTCACTCGGATACAACACGTGACATTCACGGAGGAGTGGGAGTGAGCCGCTCCGCGACGTTCCAAGCTTCCCCACTCTACAAGAAGCAGGTTTTGAGGATAATCAGCCTACTCGTAGGGTGGGCCAAGCCCACCGATGCAATGTGGTGGGGCACAGCCCCACCCTACCGAAAACAAGCGCGTACGGAAAGGAGGAGAAATAAGATGCTCGCGGACGGTTGCTTTGTACGAGACCTTGTGCTTTGTACCGAAAGAACAATAACTTTTTAGGAGTAAAAGAAATGAAATCGAGAATTATGACAGCAATGATTTGTGTGAGGTCAGTAGTGAATTTCGCTTCGGCTGACATTGTATGGATTCATATCGACGATCCGGGAGTTCCTGGTCATGAGGGCTTTTCCGGCTACATGAGCAAATACGAGACGACTAATGCTCAGTATTGCCAGTTTCTCAACGCCGCCAAAGCTACTGGGGATATCACCGTCAGTGGTAACGTCGTCATAGGTGCAAACGGTTCTAATAGTGGAGTAGATTTTGTTGGTCAAGGGTATTATAACCTCGCTGGCGCAGGCGATACTTATGACGGAGCTGTCAATGGCGGAGCAGCAAGGATAAATTACAGTGGCGGCGTGTTCGGTGTTGACAGCGGCCTTGAAGACCACCCTGTAACCCATGTCAGCTGGTATGGAGCAACAGGTTTCTGCAACTATTACGGCTATAGGTTGCCTACCGAATGGGAATGGCAGGCGGTCGCTGATTATGATGGCAGCTACACCTATGGTTGTGGCACGAGCATAAATAATAGTATTGCCAACTATAAACAATCAACTCACCCCAATGGCACAGCTGTTGTTGGTGCTTTCGGGACTTATGGTTACGGAATGTGCGAAATGGCTGGTAATGCTAATGAGTGGACATCGTCGATCTACGGCTCTCCCCACGGTGATTCGTATCGTGTTATGCGCGGCGGAGGTTGGAACGATTACTATTACACCTGTACTTCCTCGTTCAGGCACGGCAACCCGCCGAACCTCCCCAATGCCTACATCGGCTTTCGGGTTGTTTCTGATTGCCCACCGATGCCTTCACACGACCCGTGGTCGTTTGTGCAGATTTCGGATACGCATATTACTGGAGCTAACAACGAAGCCAGAAGAAATCTAGATTTGCTTCTTAATAAGGTGATCAAAGAGTTTAATCCTAAATTCATTGTGAATACAGGGGATATTGTTGACAATGGCTGCTATCTCAGCGGCGTAACTGAGAAATGCTCAGAAGGGTTCTACACGGACTACAGTGAAGCGATAAAACTCGCGACAGATAGCGGTGTGCGCATTTATAACATACCTGGAAATCACGACCAAAGAAGAGAATATCCTCATGTGGTTTCGTGTAGTGCTTATCCATTCTGCTTTGACGACCCTCTTGGTGGTCCGGACAACTGGTTTCTTTTGGGGCGTTCGACATTCTCATCTGATGATGATGACATACTTTTCATAGTTCTTGACACAGGAAATGGCAATTGCTCAGGCACTCTGACTACTGATGATATCAATTTCTTGAAAGGTTTAGATCAGTGCGTTCCCAAGATTATATTAACTCATCACCCCGCCGTGGCTGACGAC
>CAYHRX010000712.1:0-1876 GCA_964359075.1 uncultured Chitinophagales bacterium | reverse complement strand
GACCATGACCGATTGTGAGGTTTCCGATTGGGCGATCACGAGGTCGTAAGCATTGTTACCAACAGCGACATGTTTTACAAATACGGTATCCCAATCAGCGGGAAGTTTGGGATTGACGAGAATCGACCTCGTGAGAGCATTGACTTCCAAGCCGATGAGGCCACGCATGAACGGCAGCATGTATCCGGTTGTGGAGAATCCCTGATGATGGTACGCCTCTCCCAGTTTGGTGTTGATTTCTCCTGAAAACACTTCTGAGACTGAACCGAGGGCGTTGGCTGTCGCGTGTTTTATGTTCGCTTCAAGCAGTTGAAACGCAGGCAGTGGAAATCCATGCTTGAACTGTGCCGTGTTGAAGAACGATCCGATGAACGGCCACACTGCGCCGTAGTTGTAGTTGGTCGGCTCGAAGAGAGCAGAAGAACGGGCGAGGGAACGCACTCCCCAGTCTGTGCAGAGGTCGGCACCGTTCAGCGTTTCAAGACACTTCGCCGGCCGATCGGCTCCTTGCAGCTCAAACATCATTGAGATACCTGACCATGGTGTCTTTTCACGTACCTGCTCTCCTTTCTCGGTCGCCCCGTAACTGTATATCCCAAGATCTGGTATCCAGAATTTCTCTTCGAACGCAGTCTGCGCTTTGACCATTTGCACTTCGACCTTCTTTCGTAGTTGCGTGTCGCCAAGAAGCTCGGCCATCATCCACATTTCTCTGATTCCTTGTATCCACACCCCGCAAGTATACACATCGGCATAGATGCCGACGAGCTTGCCAAACTCCAGCGCGCCGAGACCTGCACCTTTCAAATCCATCAGTCCATCCCCGTCGCTATCCTTGCTCAGGCACCATTCGTATGCTTGCTTCACGGACTTCCAACTCTTCTTCAGGAACTCAACGTCTCCGCTCGTACGCACGTAATCTCCCATTGCCACAAGATACCACGGAGTCGTATCGGCGTGGTTGTAACCGTAGTGGTAATCATTCCACCAATCACATAATCCATCGCTCTGAGAAAGCTCGTGCGCCATCTTGCCGACATCTTTGGGTGGATCGTTGGGGTTCTTCTTCCTGATCGGGAAGCTCTCTTGTCGCTGCCACTTCTGCGTGAAGGCGAGTGCGTCTCTGACCTTGGAGTAATCGCCGTAACTGGTCATCGCGAGCGAGTTGATGAATGCATCGCCGCCGAAGAACCACGCAAAGCCCGGGCGCGCACCACCGCCGGAGAGTCCGAAGCCTGCAACCATTCCGGTGCCGAGCGTTGGATTGGTGATCATCAGGTTGTCAAGTGCCACCTTTCCCCATTCGTACGCAAGGTTGAACTCCTTGTTCGGAGTGATGACCTGCATGGTGGAGTTGCGGAGGCTCTGGTAGTAGTGGTAGCTCTCGCGATAATATGACTCGGCGTTCTTCCAGAGCTTGTTGAAAGTTGCTTTCACCGAGTCCATCTTCGTCTTGCTGCCGCCAGCGATGATGATAGGGATAAACGAGCCGGAGGTTTGGCCGGGCTTCACTTCAATTTTGAACTGCAGCGGGTTGTCGGCAAACATGTGTGCCGGGGGGGCGGCCATCTGTTGAGCGAGAGGTGAGCCGCAGAGGAATATCGCACGCCATTGTCCTTCGGAGATCACATACGCATGCGCATCATCATCCCAGTAGCTGAACTGTCCGCCGATGCCGGCAGGCCACATGGGTTGCATGACGGGGAGGAACCCCGCAACAATAGTCAGAGGAGCGGTGGAGTAAACATCCAGCAACAGGACTGCTCCCGGCTCATCACGGGGGACGAGGATATGTTCTCTGACTGTAAATGACTCATACGTGTACGTCAGTGTTGTTGCTTCGGGAGTGACAGAGATTGTCCTGACGATGTCTTGG
>CAYHRX010000711.1:0-1892 GCA_964359075.1 uncultured Chitinophagales bacterium | reverse complement strand
GTCAACGGGCTGTCGAAGTTCCGGCCGGCGAGCACGAGGTGAGGTTTGTGTTTGACTCCGCTCCTGTCAAGGCTGGGTTTGGGATCAGCTGCATTTCGTTGCTGGCGGTAATCGGTCTGATGGTCGCATCGAGACGAAGGGGGATGGCTTCATGAGCAAGACGCTGAGATGGACTATCGTGATGCTTATTGTTGCTGTTAGCGGGGTGGGAGTGTTACTCTATCAGGTCTTCAACAGCCCGAACCACTTCATCGGGACAACAGAGAAGACGTTCTATGTTTCAAAAGGACAGTCGTTCGCTTCTGTCGTCGACTCACTTGAGGCGGCGGGCATCATCAGGAGCCGGTCGGCATTCGTGTTCGTTGCCAGGATTCGCGGGGGCACAACAAAAGTCCAGGTCGGCAAGTACAAATTCGGAACGGGCATCTCGAACCACGAGCTGCTGCTTGCCTTGACCGAGGGAAAGGGCACGACGCTCATTTCTGTGACTCTTCCCGAGGGTCTCACGGCTCGGCAACAGGCACATATCCTGAACCGGGCCATTGGCATCGACTCGGCGAGATTCGTTGCACTCGCACGCGACGAATCATTCACGCACTCGCTTGGCATCTCATCGCGTTCGCTTGAGGGCTATCTGTTTCCTGAAACGTACAGCTTTTACTGGCAGCCGGAGGAGGAAGATGTCATCACAAGGCTCGTGCGTCAGTTTCAAGGTTTCTACGGCGATTCACTTGAAACTCGTGCAAGCAGTTTTGGATGGACAACGAATCAGGTGATGACGCTGGCCTCCATCGTTGAAGGAGAAGCGGTGCTCGGGGAAGAGCGTCCGATAATCTCCGGCGTGTACCATAACCGGTTGCGGAAAGGGATGAAGCTGGAAGCCGATCCGACAGTTCGATACTTGATTGAGGACGCACCACGCCGGATCCTGTACTCCGATTTGCAGATGGACAATCCTTACAACACATATCGGGTCAAAGGTCTGCCCCCCGGACCAGTCAACAGTCCCGGCAAGGCGGCGATCGCCGCAGCATTGTTTCCCGCGCAGCACAATTACCTCTTCTTCGTCTCAAACGGCAGAGGTGGCCACTGGTTCACATCAACCTATGCAGAGCACATGAGGTATGTGCGGAAGTACAGAAGAGAGCGGGGGCTTCGCGAGGCGGCATCATTAACGGACGCAAAGGGAAAACCAGACGTCCGTTGAGTAAGAGAAGGGTCGGTCTGAACAACAGAAAGGGCTCACCCGGAACCGTCTTCATAGCAACCACCCACCATCATCACTGGTGATCTACCACCACCATCACGCGGTTCCGGGGAGCCCAAAAGCCTTTCTATTGTAAAGCCAGTTCAGTATATTGATCCGGCTTTCACTCATGTAAACGATATCCCACGCCAAAAGGTTCCGATGCCGTCAACAAAATCCTTCCAGCATCTCTTCGTCTTGTTTCTCATTCTCCTGATGCTCGGTTGTGCCGGACAGGTTCCTCCCGGCGGCGGCCCGCTTGATACCACTCCTCCCACAGTTGTTCGGACTGTGCCCGATTCTAATGCTGTCCGTGTTGAAGACAACATCATTGAGCTTGAGTTCAGTGAGTACGTTGACAGACGCACCGTTGAGGAGTCAATCTTCATCTCGCCCTACGTTGGTGAGTTGGAGTTTGACTGGGGCACAACGGATGTGTCCATTGCCTTTTCCCAGCCGCTGAAGAAGAACACGACCTATGTTGTGAACGTAGGAACCGACGTCACCGATCTGCGGGCGCATAACCGTATGGCATCCGGCTATACGCTTGCGTTTTCAACGGGAGACTCGATCGACCGTGGCTTCATCAGCGGAAGGGTGTTTGACGAGAAGCCGGAAGGAGTGATGGTCTTTGCCTACGCGCTGA
>CAYHRX010000710.1:0-1894 GCA_964359075.1 uncultured Chitinophagales bacterium | reverse complement strand
AATGAAAGGAATGCAGGCACACGAACGAACTTCCGCCAATATAGTTAATCCCCATCTCGCTGTCAACAGGCGCTCAGCGAAACCAAGAAAGGGCAGGCAAGCTAGCCGCTGCCTGGACTGCTGAATCTACCTTAAGAGTGATCGAGCAATTACAATGTGCTGTATTTCCGATGTTCCCTCGTATATTTCGGTAATCTTTGCGTCTCGCAAGTACCGTTCCACCAAGTACTCACGCACATACCCGTAGCCGCCATGAATCTGAATCGCCTCAAGCGCGCTCTGCACGGCGACCCGCGAAGCAAACAGCTTCGCCATTGCTGCTTCTGCACCGAAAGGTTTGTCCGCTTCCTTGAGCGCGGCTGCCTTCAGGATCAGCGCACGGGCCGCCTCAACATTCGTTGCCATATCTGAGATCTTGAACTGGATGGCCTGGAACTCAGCGATTGGGTGATCGAAGGCCTTCCGCTCCTTTGCATACCTCACGGATGCATCGAGACAACCCTGGGCAATGCCAAGTGCTTGCGCTGCAATTCCAATCCGACCACCCTCCAGAGTCTTCATTGCGAACTTGAACCCGTCGCCTTCAACTCCGATACGGTTGGCGGCAGGCACGCGACAATCGGTGAACGAGAGCGACACGGTATCCGAGCTTCGAATACCGAGCTTCTTCTCCTTCTTGGCGACCGCGAAGCCCGGTGTTCCTTTCTCAACAATGAACGTGCTGATCCCTTTCGGCCCCTTCGACCTGTCCGTTGCAGTCATCACCAGCACAACATCAGCAGTAGACCCATTGGTAATCCAGTTCTTTGTCCCGTTCAGCACGTAATAGTCGCCATCTTTGTCCGCTGTCGTCCGCTGGTTCGACGCGTCGCTGCCGGCTTCCGGCTCTGAGAGAGCAAACGCTCCAAGCTTCTTCCCGGAGGCAAGGTCACGAAGATATCGATTCTTCTGATCGTCGGTCCCGTACTGGTTGACGCCGTAGCACACGAGAGAGTTGTTGACCGACATGATGACTCCCGCCGACGCGTCAACGCGGGAGATCTCTTCCATCGCAATCACGTAGCTGACCGTGCCCAGTCCGGCGCCTCCCCATTCCTCGGGGACCATCATTCCCATGAAGCCCAGTTCTCCAAGTTCCTTGATGGCCTCATAGGGGAATTCCTCCTTCTCGTCTCTTTCAATCGAGGTGGGAGCGAGTTTCTCTTCGGCGAACTTCCTTGCCGTTTCGCGGATGAGGTGATGCGTTTCAGTATACTCAAAATTCATTCAGTGAGACTCCCTGGACAGGTCACGTCTTGCTGTAGTCATAGAATCCTTTGCCGGTTTTCCTTCCAAGATGGCCGGCAGCCACCATCTTCTTGAGAAGCGGACACGGACGGTATTTGGAATCGCCGAGACCGTCGTACAACACGTTCATTATGGAAAGACAGACGTCGAGTCCGATGAAGTCGGCGAGCGTGAGCGGCCCCATCGGGTGGTTCATCCCCAGCTTCATGACCGTGTCAATTGCTTCGGGGGTTGCAACTCCCTCCATCACGCAATACATTGCTTCGTTCAACATGGGGAGCAGAACGCGGTTTGAGACGAAGCCGGGATAGTCGTTGACCTCAACGGGGACCTTCTCGATCTTCTCCGACAGAGCCTTCACGGCTGCATACGTCTCATTTGAGGTGGCCAGACCTCGAATGATTTCAATCAGCTTCATCACCGGCACGGGGTTCATGAAGTGCATCCCGATAACCTGATGAGGTCTTTTCGTCACGGCAGCAATTTCGGTGATTGAAATGGAAGAAGTGCTCGACGCCAGGATTGTGTGCGATGGAGTTGAGGAGTCTATGGTCTTGAAGATTTCGTTCTTGATCGCCCGACTCTCCGTTGCCGCCTCAACGATGAG
>CAYHRX010000709.1:0-1895 GCA_964359075.1 uncultured Chitinophagales bacterium | reverse complement strand
TCGGCAACTGACAACCAATTTGTAGAAGCGTGGAACCTGTCCAGACCTTCTAGGGCCGTTGTACGGATGTCGTCGCGCTCAAACTTCGTCTCGGCAAGCAACGACTTGCATCGTGCAACCCGATCGCTGTAGTCATCTCCCGGATAGGAGAAGATGGCAGCGATGCTGTCGAGTATTTGGATTGTGTTGGTCATATGTCCACATCAGCTTCATCATTCTCCATTCGATGTTCGGCATTCATCATTCCTTGTGAATAGCAAACAGCGAACAAGGAATGGCCAAGTCAGAAGTGTTGTCTACGGCCCTCTCTGCGGCGATTCCATGAAGCCAAACCCGACCGACGTCTTGTGCTCTTGCGGGTCGCGCATCATCTCGATGGCTTCCTCACGATGCATCGGCGGAATCACGAAGCGCTCATCAAACGTGCAGAGAGAGGTGAGCTTGTAGATTGCCTCTGCGTCCTCCGGCGTACAGTCTGCTTCGCGCAGCATTGCCTCAGCCACGTCCATCTTCACGTCGCCCACCGTCTTTGCACGACGGTAGGTGCGCACTGCCTTCTGCTTCTTCAGTGCGTAGATGACCTTGCCCTGATGCCCGGCACCGAACAGGTTCCCCATGAACTGCAGCGGCACGCGTGACTGCTCGATGTCATGGAAAAACTCGCCCGACACGCTGCTCACGGTGTCGTCCTCCCGCTGCACCATCACCGGCGACATCGGCGGGACGTAATACAACATCGGCATCGTACGGAACTCGATGTGCGGCGGAAGCGCAAGCTTCCACTCCTTCACGAACTTGTACACCGGCGACATCTGCGCAAACTCGATGACTGAGTCGTGGACGCCGCCCTTGCGAGCTGCGGCAATGACCGCAGGGTCGTTCGGGTTGAGGACGAGCGAGCGATGGCCATCAACAAGCTGGTCGTTCGGCAGCTTCGCTACTTCTTCGATCCTGTCGGCATCATACAGCAACACGCCGAGATACCGGATGCGTCCAACGCACGAGTGGAAGCACGCGGGCGCCTGCCCCGTCTCCAGACGCGGATAGCAGAGCACGCACTTCTCAGACTTTCCTGTTGACCAGTTGTAGAACGTCTTCTTGTACGGGCACGCAGCAACACAGGCTCGCCAGCCGCGGCAGCGCTTCTGGTCAATCAGCACGATGCCGTCCTCGCCGCGCTTGTACAACGCTCCGGATGGACAGGAGGCGACGCAGCTTGGGTTCAGACAGTGATTGCAGATGCGGGGAAAGTAGAAGAACACCAGTCGCTCGATTGCAAACAACTGCTGGCGCTGCTCTTCGCTTAAGCCCTTTAGGTTCGGATCGCTTTCGGCGTACACAGGTGAACCGCCGAGGTCGTCGTCCCAGTTCGGTCCGGCTTCCACGTTCATGTACTCGCCCGTCACCATCGAGATCGGTCGGGCTGTTGGCTGGTCGGAGCCTTCCGGCGAGTCAAAGAGGTCGCTGTACTTGTACGTCCACGGCTCGTAGTAGTCATCCATGCTGGGCATGGACGGGTTGTGGAAGATGTTGGTGATGGTCTTGGCCTTGCTCGTGGACCTGAGCTGCAGCTTGCCGTTCTTCATCTCCCAACCGCCGCGATACTTGTCCTGGTCTTCCCACTTCGTGGGGAAGCCGGTGCCGGGCTTGGTCTCCACGTTGTTCCACCACATGTACTCTGTCCCCTTGCGATCAGTCCAGATGTTCTTGCACGCGATGCTGCATGTGTGGCACCCGATGCACTTATCGAGGTGGAAGACCATTGAGATTTGACTGCGTACGTTCATCTTTGTTCTCCTTAGTCATGCATGGTGACGCCTTCAACGAACTCACCCTGTAGTGAGGGTGTCCAAAAAGTTCTTAAACAGTCATTGCGAGGAGCGAAGCGACGAAGC
>CAYHRX010000708.1:0-1895 GCA_964359075.1 uncultured Chitinophagales bacterium | reverse complement strand
AGAAATCGCGAGCCTTTTTTTCATCTCAACCTGTTACTTTTTAGACAGCCTCACAGAGGGGTGGTCGAAGAGTTAATTGAAAAGGAGAAACATTGGCACGTCGTCACCAGGTCAAGCACATATTCGTGACGGGTGGTGTTGTCTCGTCGCTCGGCAAAGGCATTGCATCGGCATCAATTGGACTGCTGTTGAAGTCGCGTGGCCTCCGCGTAACGATTCAGAAATTCGATCCGTACCTCAACGTTGATCCTGGAACGATGAACCCATTCCAGCACGGCGAAGTGTACGTCACTGATGATGGCGCAGAGACTGACCTCGACCTCGGACACTACGAGCGCTTCCTCGACATCACGACAACGCGACAGAACAACTCCACCACCGGACAGATCTATCACGAGGTGATCAGCAAGGAGCGCCGTGGCGACTACCTTGGCGCAACCGTCCAGGTCATCCCCCACATCACGGACGAGATCAAGAGACGCTTCGAGGCACTGGGTAAGACCGGCGAGTACGATGTGGTGATCACCGAAGTCGGCGGCACAGTGGGCGACATTGAGAGCCTCCCTTTCCTTGAGGCAATGCGTCAGTTTATGAACAAGCTCGGGCGCAGCAACGCCATCGCGATTCACGTGACACTCGTCCCCTTCATCGGTTCCGCGGGCGAAATCAAGACAAAGCCCACGCAGCACAGCGTGAAGGCGCTGCTCGAGCTCGGCATCCAACCTGATATGCTTATCTGCCGGTCGGACCATCCGCTCTCTCAGGAGGTGCGTGAGAAGATTGCGCTCTTCACGAACGTGGAGCCGGACTCAGTGGTGGATGGGCGCGATGTTTCCACCATCTACGAAGTGCCGTTGGTATACGCCGAGCAGGAAGTTGATGAGATTATCCTTGAGAAGTTGGAGCTTACCTGCGCAAAGCCGAACCTTCGAGAGTGGAAAAAGTTCGTTGAGCACGTGAAGGACCCTGGCGGCCGCATTACGATCGGCATCTGCGGAAAATACACCGAGCACCAGGATGCGTACAAGAGCATTTCGGAGTCGTTTGTCCACGCTGGTGCAGCCAACAATGTGGGCGTTGATCTCAAGTGGATTCGCGCAGAGGATATCGAGCGCGATGGCGCGAAGAAGCATCTCGATGATGTCTCCGGACTTCTCGTTGCCCCGGGCTTTGGTGAGCGCGGTATCGAGGGAAAGATCGAGGCTGTCCACTACGTGCGCACGCATAAGATTCCGTTCCTGGGGATTTGCCTTGGTCTTCAGTGCGCCGTTATCGAGTTCGCCCGCAACGTGTGCGGACTGGAGCGAGCCAACAGCACGGAGTTCAAGCCGACCGATCAGAACGTGATCGACATGATGCTTGAGCAGAAGAAGGTGAAGGAATACGGCGGCACGATGCGACTCGGCACATTTCCGTGCAGACTCGAGCCTGGCACAAAAGCCCGCGCCGCATACAAGAAGGACCTCGTCCACGAGCGGCACCGTCACCGGTTCGAGGTGAACGATGCGTTCAAGCCCCGCCTCGCCGAGAAGGGTATGATCTTCAGCGGCATCTGTCCCGACAACGGGCTCGCCGAGATGATTGAGCTGCCCGACCACCCGTGGTTTGTTGCCGGGCAGTTTCATCCCGAGCTGAAATCCCGTGCCACGAATCCCCATCCTCTGTTCAGAGATTTCGTGAAAGCGGCGATGGTGTATCGGGAGAATAAGAACCATCGTGATTGAGTCATAGAGTCATACATCAGTTCGTAGCCCCAGTTCCAGGATTCGCCGCCTGTGGATACCACTGCAATACCAAAAGTCGAGCTCCATCTCCACCTGGACTGCTCCTTAAGCTACGACGTTGTTGCCAGAATTAATCCCACCGTCACGCGTTCTGAATATGAGACCAACTTC
>CAYHRX010000707.1:0-1900 GCA_964359075.1 uncultured Chitinophagales bacterium | reverse complement strand
AAAGAATGCTTTACTTAAGATGAACATCTTGGTAACAAGCAAGTTGATTCACTGTTGCGTATTCGCTCTCGTCGGACTACACCTGCTTCCGACTGGCAGGTCGTTTGCTCAAGATGCTTGGGTTCAAACACACGGTCCTTATGGAGGCTTGGCGTTGTCTCTTGCGGTCAACTCAAGCGGCGACGTGTATGCCGGCACAGTCCGAGGTCTCTACCGGTCGTCAGATCAGGGCGGCCATTGGACAATCGTGGGACGTAGGAACTCGATCATCTACTCGCTTGCTATCAACGCCAGCAATCATATTTTCTCGGGGACACTTCCCAGTAACATTCTCCGTTCTACGGATGGAGGGAAATCCTGGAGACAATTCAACGTCGTCAACGGCAGCCTTGTAAGAACACTCGCTCTCAATTCAAACGGCGATCTTTTTGCAGGTGCAACCAATGGCGTACACCGTTTGATGAACGGCTGTGATACTCTTGAACGAGTTCTTGTTACTCCTACGGTTCATTTGGTAGCGATTAACTCGCAGGGACACATTTTTGCAGCGACTACATTTCTTGGCATCTTCCGATCAACGAACAACGGCGATGGCTGGACGCAACTTGGCTTCATGAACACATCGGTGTATTCTCTGGCGATCAACGCACAGGGTGTGTTGTTTGCCGGCCTCGCCGGCGCTGTCCAAAGATCAACAAACAACGGGAGCGGTTGGACCCCCGTAGGCCTATATGGGAAGACTGTAACGGAGCTTTCTATTGACTCAAGCGGTTCCATTCTTGCAGCTGCTTCGGACAGTGTTGTATACCGTTCGACAGATAATGGGGACAACTGGGCAGCAGTGGGATTGGCAGGTTCCATCACAAATTCTTTTGCCTACGTCGGAGGTGAAAATACTTTTGCTGCTACTTCTGACGGAGTCTTCCGCTCAACGGATCATGGCACAACATGGACAGAGTCCAACGTCGGGTTGATCGGCGTAGACGTAGTGTCTTTTGCCACGGGAACCAACGGCGATCTCTTTGCTGCGACTTGGTACGGAGGAATTCATCGTACCACAGACGGGGGGAAGAATTGGGAGCGGGTAAGTGCTGGTCTCCGAAGCACAAGTGTCAACGCTCTTTTGCTGGGATCGAGTAGGGAAATCTTCGCGGGGACAATGGCCGGCGTGTGCGTCTCGACCAACAATGGTGGCAATTGGATTCCGGCAAGTACGGGCATGGGCAATGTGGAAGTTCAGTGTCTTTCAGCCGGGTCGAACGGAAATCTCCTTGCAGGGACCTGGTACCACGGCGTCTACCGCTCTACCAATAATGGTGCGAATTGGATCCAGGTGAACAGCGGATTGGACGATTCGTTTGTCTACTCAATTGCAGTCAGTTCAATAGGAAGCACGTTTGCTGGAACTCAAAGTAAAGGTGTGTATCGCTCGACTAATGATGGAGCCAGTTGGACTCAGGTCAACTCGGGGTTGACGGACACGTTGATTCGATCTCTGACGATCGATCCGCATGGATTCGTTTTTGCAGGAACTGCCCGGGGCAGCGTGTTTCGCTCGACCAATGGCGGTGACAGCTGGATGCCGACGAACGTTGGACTGCCACCTACCGGCGTATCATCTCTTCTTGTCAGTTACACCGGGGATATCTACGCAGGCACGTGGCGGGGGGTGTATCACTCAACCGACAATGGCGGAAGCTGGAGCCCGCTCAACACGGGCCTTAATGATTCCCTTGTGCTCTCCTTGGCCTTTGATGCATCAGGTCGAATGTTTGCAGGAACCATGGGTGGTGGAGTGTATCGGTGGCAACCATCGACTGTTTCTGTGTCCAGTCACAATGACGTGCCGTTGACGTTCATGCTTTTCCAGAACTATCCCAACCCCTTCAATACAAGCACA
>CAYHRX010000706.1:0-1903 GCA_964359075.1 uncultured Chitinophagales bacterium | reverse complement strand
TTCAGCCGCTGTCGCTTGTCGCATTACTGGCGACGCTGGTGTTGCTGTTTGGCTGGACGCTTCTCCGTCGAGGTGACTTCCATCGTCTTACCATCATTACCAACTACACGCTCATCAGTGCCTTGTTGATCTCCGCGGCGTTCGGGATGTCGAGACTGATCTTCGGGCAGGAGAGCCTCAGCATGTCGTGGAGTGGTGTCGTCGGTGATTTCTTGGCGACGATCCTTGCCCAGCTGCTTGGACGTGCCGGCGGATCAATCCTGCTCCTTACTGCCTTGCTTGCTGTGGCAGTGCTGGTGACCGACCTTGATCTTCGTATGACTACAGAACGTCTGAAGAATTGGGTGCTGCGGTTCATGGATTGGATCTCGCGCAGGAGAGACACATGGCAGGAGACGCGACTCGCAAAGCAGGAAGCAAGAAAAGCCGAACAGTCCGTCGTCAAGGTGTCGAAACCTCCACTCGAGGAACCGCTTGCTCCGAAGAAGGCTGAGGTCGTGATGAAGGCCCAGCCCCGGCCGTTAGTCAGCGACCAGGAGGGTGATGAGGAAGAAAATGTTCCGCAGCTCAGCGCGGCTCGCCAGAAGGAGATGCGCCTGGAGATAGAGCAGAAGATGGCTGAGGAGGAGGTGAACTTTGATGAGCGCCCCGCTGCGACAATCGACTTCGCGGTGCCTGAAGAGATTGACTACGTGTTTCCATCGGTTGAGCTCCTCGATGCTCCGCGCCCCGGGAAAGAGGATGTTGATGAAGAGGAGCTGAAAGCCAACGCCGCGCTTCTTCGAGATACGCTCGCGCAGTTTGATGTCGAAGTGGAGAGCGTGAGTGTGACACCTGGCCCTGTAGTCACGTTGTATGAGTTGGTTCCGGCAGTTGGAGTCAAGATCAGCCGGATCGTGAGTTTGGAGAACGACATTGCGCTGAAGCTTGCAGCGAAGGGTATCCGCATTATGGCGCCGATCCCTGGCAAGTCGGCTGTGGGAGTGGAGATCCCGAACAACAACAGAGCGCTTGTCACCATCAGGAGCGTGATCAATTCGTCGAAGTTCAGGGACACACCGGCGCATCTGCCGCTTGCTCTCGGCAAGACTGTTTCCGGAGAAGTGTACGCGGATGATCTCTCGAAGATGCCGCATCTCCTTATCGCCGGGTCAACAGGCTCCGGGAAGAGCGTTGGCATCAACACCATTCTCGCGAGCCTTCTGTTCAGACTCCATCCATCTGATCTCAAATTGGTTATCGTCGATCCCAAGAAGATCGAGCTTGCGCAATACGCGAGGCTAAAGAATCACTTCCTTGCCGTCTCACCTGATACCGATGAAGACATCATCACCACGCCTCGCAATGCCGTGCTTGCACTGAAGGGCGTTGAGTATGAGATGGAGAAGCGATACGACAGGCTTGCCGCGGCTGGCGTCCGTAATATCGTGGACTACAACGAGCGTTTCAAGGCAGGCCGTCTGAAGAACACCGAGACGCTTACCCATTCCAAGATGCCGTACCTCCTCATCATCATTGATGAGCTCGCTGATCTCATGATTACGGCTGCGCGTGAAGTTGAAGAACCAATTGCCCGCCTCGCGCAGCTTGCGCGTGCAGTAGGTATCCACCTTATCGTTGCAACACAACGGCCCTCGGTTGATGTTATCACCGGCGTCATCAAGGCGAACTTCTCTGCGCGCATTGCATACCAGGTTGCCTCAAAGACCGACTCCCGCACAATCCTCGACATGAATGGCGCCGAACAGCTGCTCGGCAACGGCGATATGCTCTATCTCCCGAGCGGCAGTCCGAAACCTGTGCGTTTACAGAACGCATTCATCTCCACCGATGAAGTGGATGCTCTCATGGAACACGTCGGCAAGCAGAATTTTTGCATGAATTTGTAGGCGATATGTTCGGA
>CAYHRX010000705.1:0-1914 GCA_964359075.1 uncultured Chitinophagales bacterium | reverse complement strand
GAATTTTCCGAACCCGTTTAATCCAAGCACGCGTATCACGTATTCGATTCCAGTTCGTCAGTTCGTCAATCTGAAGGTCTACAATATGCTCGGACAAGAAGTTGCGACCCTTGTGAGCGGAGAACAAAGCACCGGCTCTCACACGGTCGCGTGGGACGCTACAGCACTCTCGACAGGCGTGTACCTCTATCACCTTCAGGCCGGATCATTCGTCACTGTCAAGCGAATGGTGCTTGTGAAGTGAACCTGAGAACCGACGTGGAAACGTATGGTCATCCAGAGACCATCACAGAGAAGAGTCACACCGTGAAACTGTGGCACGACACGAATGATGCACCCCGCCTTCCAGACAAGGTTCGTTCTGGTCAGACGGTTGAGCTCTGGATTGGTACGTATCCAATCGAACCGGGACAGCACGTGAAGGTCGAATGGAGAGCCACTCAGCCTGACGGTATCATCCAGAGTGGAACCGTTGCGGCGTTCTGGAAATACAATGAGTTTGCTCTTGGCAACAGTTACTGGCTGGCAACCGTCGGTCCGTTTCAGCAAGGCGACAGAGTTGAATACTCAATCATTGGAACGTCGGGTGGATCGACTCTCGCACCAGAGGCGTTTGAATTCACCGTGGATAGGGGATGATGAAGCCATGAAAGAACTCAGAGCATTGATCAGGATCAGTCACGTCGGCAAGGTTGTAAAGGCATTACGCAACGAAGGTTTCAGTTTCTTCACCTGCGATGATGTGTTTGCACTTGGTGGACTGATCGATCCCGAGAATTGGAGAGTATCCTTGGAACACAAGGCGATGTATTCCAGGATGTGTATCATCGACCTCCTTTGCCGCACCGAAGATGTGGACAAGGTAGTGACCGTCATACGAAGCAACGGTTGCACACATCAGCAGGGTGACGGAATCATTGTGCTCTCTTCGGCTGACCGGATAATCAACATCCGAACCGGCCATGAAGAAGAGTATATGTTGCACTCATAATCACCACAAAGTGAAGGGAAAGCGAGAATCATCATGGAAAAAGACCCAGTATGCGGAATGCAAATCGATGTGGCATTGGTTGCAGGTAAGAGTGTCTACAAAGGCCGGGCATTCTACTTCTGTGCATCCGGCTGCAAGAAGATGTTTGATGCAGCTCCAGACAAGTATATCACCGGGAACGATGGCAAGGATCATCCAAACGCTTTCGACCCCGTGTGCGGGACGAAGATCGACAACATCACCACCGCAGAACGCGGTGAACATGCAGGTAAGACATATTACTTCTGCTGCTTGGGCTGCAAACAATTGTTCAATACGATCCCCGAGATGTACGAGGGCAACTTCTATGATGACAGCGTTAACCAACAACAACCAAACCAATAAGGAGAAACACCATGAATCTCAAACCCCTTGCAGCGGTCGTACTGATCGCTATCGGTGTAGTCGGATGTTCCAAAGATTCATCATCACCGAGCGGGACGACACCAACACCTCCAGCCAATCTGACCGTGAACCCCGCTGATGGCCAGGCTAACGTGCGTCTCGATGCTGCTGTCACGTTCACATTCGCCAGATCCGTTGATCGGGCAGTTGTGGAACGCACTGTTCATCTGATCAGTGAACGGGCAATGGCTGATTCCCTGTGCCCAGACTCTTCAATGATGTCGCATGGTGGAATGAGCAACGTCATGATGGACTCTTCCATGATGCGCCATATGGGTCAGGTACACGCAACAAGGGGGCGGTTCACATGGAACGGCGACAGCACGGAGTGTTATTTCAGGCCGGACTCGATGATGACCCTCCGGACTCAGTATATGATCCATATGGGGCCCGAAATGATGCAGATGATGCGCAGCCGCATGGGCGACATGGGCGCAATGGGAGGGCACGGATTCGGGACGATGCAAGATGACATGATG
>CAYHRX010000704.1:0-1917 GCA_964359075.1 uncultured Chitinophagales bacterium | reverse complement strand
TGGATCGGGTGAATCCTATCGCCGCGTCGTTTGCAGAGTTCGCAGAAACACTCGGGAAAAAGTAGTGCACACCAGCCCCACCGTCGAGCGCCCCCGACTGAACAATGGGCGTCGGCATCAATGCCGGATTGAGCTGATACCAAAATACCGAGGTACGTGTAGCGGTAGCTCCTGCGGGAAGCCCACCACTGTGCGTGCACCAGATTCTGCTGTTCCGGAAGACTGCATTCAGCATCCGGGGGTCGTTCGTTTCAATGAGTGTTGCGAGTCCTAACTGAGGAGCATCTATTTGCGTGAACGTAAAATTATTGGCAACGAGGAAAAGACCGGTGCTAAGAAACGGTGAATCCGGCTGAACCGACCACGCTGGCGCAGGACCTGTACCTGTGATTCGTGAAATGCGCAGCAAGAATGTCACGCCTGAGATCCAACCAGAGTTGTCAACGATGTAGAGTGTGGCCTCGGCTCCAAATGTTAAACACGGCTGCAAGGTATTACCAGAGACTCCACCGGAAAGATCGAATCCTGTAGGAAAGACCGTCGTGGTGAGAGCACCTCCCGCCAGAGCCGTACTCTTGTCAATCACCCACATCTTTGCCCCGACGAAAGCACCTGCGAGAGTGAACATGTTGTGGGTGATCGCTATCCATGTTGCGTTGTGTCCGAAGCCGGGGTAATCGGCCCAGGTTGCATCGGCGGCGTCAGCATCGAATTCATAGAACGTCCAACTGCCGATCGGATCCGATGATGCACTGATGGCGAAGCATACTTTTGATGTCGCCAAAAATGCATTGGCATCGCACACAGCCAGCCAACGCCCGCTGCCTGCATCGTAGTTGACTTTGGGATCAAACTTTGAGCCTGCAATCGATGTCCAGAATGTTGCGAGTGTTACAGTACTAAGAGTAACGCCGGCCTTTGTTTGAATGCGCACCTGAGTGTTCAACATCGTCATAACATGTGAAGGACCGACTGAACCATAAGTGTCCGGCGGAATAGAGGCGTTGTTGTCCGGAATAGCTTCAAAGGTGAGTGTGGGAGGCAACATCATTGGAGTGAACGGTGGCCGGACTGATGAGCTTGACCTCAACGGTGGAGGTTCAACAGGAACATCTTGTTTGTCAACAGGTGAACTTGGCCGAAGGACCCCTTCGGGGGAAGAGCCAATTTCTCTCGGCCCCGGTCCAGGAAGCGGAGAGTGAATCGCACGACCTGGTGCACTCGAGTTTCCGCTCTGCGCTTCGATTTGTACCATTTGATCCCAGGTCATAGTACCGCTTGGCTGAACCTGGACATGCTCCTGAGCGAAAAGGAGATTCGAGGCAAGCGCGATTATCCCCATGGCAACGCCTGCAAATCCCAAATAGTGTCTCGTTGATTTCATGGCGACCTCTCTGAAAAAGTTTGTATGAACGTGAATTGCTGTTTCAACCTGTGAATCAGTTGCAAGACAGAACATATGCCCGGGAGTTTCACTTACTTGGCGAATATGAGCTTTCTCGTTTGTGTGAATGATCCAGCTGTGAGGCGGTACAGGTAAACGCCGCTTGCCAATCGTGATGCATCGAAATTCACCGAATGATACCCAGCCTGGATATCCGAATCAACGATCACTCCGACCGACTGGCCCAGCGTATTGAAGAGTTCGAGTCGAACATGTGCCTTCACCGGCAGCCCGAATGAAATGGTTGTTGCCGGGTTGAAAGGGTTCGGGTAGTTTTGAGAAACAACATACCCCGTTGGCAGGTTCTCCTCGGAAACCCCCGTCAGCACGTTGATGGAAATGGGTGAAAGAATATTGGAAGTTGAATCCTGACTAATCTGTCGCAGCCGGTAGTACCAGAAGCCCGGAGTTACAGAACTGTCCGTGAAAGCATAGTCATGTGGCTCAGTGGTCGTGCCGTAGCCGGGGCGGAA
>CAYHRX010000703.1:0-1919 GCA_964359075.1 uncultured Chitinophagales bacterium | reverse complement strand
CGGACAATATCCTCCACCTTCGGCCGGAACTCGCCGTCCACCAGTGTGGCGGTCTGCTCGATAGTCTCTTCAAGCTGAGGGCGGTTGGGATCGTCCGGCATGTGCCGGGGGTCTTTCCTGATGTTGTTGCATAGGCGGACGTCGCTGCGCGGGATGCCACGATGATATCATACCATGACCGATGGCAAGGGTCAAGCAGACCGGATATTTCCCAACGATTCCGCATTTGGGTATGATTTTAGGTGGATTGCGAATGAGCGAGTGGATTTCATGACCGTGAGCATATTCGCAGGTCGATTTTTGCCTGTGCATGCGGCACTAGATGGCTGGATGTTGGTTTTTGTACAAAGAGATCCAGGAGGCGGGTTGTCACGGGTATGATTTGCAGGATTGTGCAGGATCAGGAAGACGATCGAAGGTTACGGACTGCGCAGTTGCGGAGCCACGTCATAGGTTAGCAACTCGGCAGTCATGTATGCAGCCACACGGTATTTATCGAGCTGGTCCCGCAGCGGAGGCTTCACGTTGAAGAAGTAGAATGCATGGAAGAGATTATACGCAAGCATCGTCATGAGCCAGAAGATGAGGATGGCCTTTGCATCATGCTTGTAGACGTGATCCGCGTGCCAGTAGGTAACGAGTTCGTTGAACGCATTGTTTTCGATACTCCATCGCCCGTGGCCGACATCTATAAGCTGTTCAGCGCAAAGACGACTTGAGGGGATAGTCGTGACCCACATCCATTGGGTCGTCTGGGTATCCAGTGTTCCACCGTTTTGTCGTTTGACCGTGGTCGTTTCAAGTGAGCGCACCACCCGAACCGGCATCCCGACCTGTGACCATGAGTTCAGCTGCTCGATGTCCCATACTTGACGTTTTGTTGTTCCGCAGGTGAGATCGCGGGGGGCCATGCCTTTGCACAGCCCCAGTACATCACGGGCCAGTTCGCGCCCCTCGTCCTTGAGAACTGCGATAACGTGTTTCCCTGCCGCCCGCACCGTTTTGAAAAAGGATGCCCGAGCATAGAGCCCATCAGCTACCACCAAATCGAATGCTTTGGGATAATCGGTAAGCAGTCGCGCCAACAGGCGTTCGGCGGCACAGACCTCATCCTCGCCTTTGATCTGCATCTCTGCATCCAGAAGCAGGGTAAAGCGTTTGCATACCAGCACCCCCATCACCAACCGGTGATAATACTGGATCCGTTCCTTGGGCGTATCCTTGTTGATGCGTCGTGTCAGACAGTCTTTGCAACAACGTCGGTAACTTGCGCTGCTCTCATGCCCATCGACCACTAAAGCAAAGAGATTGTCATGCGATGCGGGATGCAAAGCCTTGCGCCGCTTCAGATTATAGTAGACCTTCTTGAGTTGCCGGCGCACATCCCGTGCTGGGATCATGGCGGCCACGCGGCCAAGCTGATCGGCGCTGGGAAGCTTATCGGCAACACCATAGCGCTTCCACAACCGCCCATACCGGCACTTCTCCAACGCGTTGAGGCTCCCCAGTCGGCTGGACACCAACATGAACATGCACAGCGTCATGGTGCGCAATGAAATGCTGACCCGAGTGCGCGACTCGGTCAACGCCGTCAACCAACTCAGCACGCCAAAGCGACGCTCTGCATAGTCGATGATCCGTCGTAGAATGAATTACAGCCGTTCCTGCCGTATCAGCCGGGCAATGCACTCCTCGGAGAGCGTCTGCAGCAGTGGCTTGAAACGCTTGTAAACCTCAACGGCAGCGCCCACCCGCTGGGCCAGTTCCGGTCTGATGCTGACCATCTTGCGCTTGCCCTTGTGGTTAAAAGCCAGATACAGAGACTCGTGCTTCTCCCCACGGGTGCATTTGCACCCTTTTTTGCCGCAGGTGTGCTTCATGAGAATCGTGCTGCCGGCAATAAGGTCCTCTTCGTGGAG
>CAYHRX010000702.1:0-1926 GCA_964359075.1 uncultured Chitinophagales bacterium | reverse complement strand
CGTGAAGATCACGGGTTATGTCAACGACGTTCGTCCGTTTCTGAGAAGGGCCGGCATCGCAGTTGTTCCAACGAGAATCGGCGGTGGCATTCTCAACAAGATTCTTGAGGCTCTCGCATTGGGTGTGCCAGTCGTCACTAACACCAAGTCTATTGAGGGTTTGAGTGTCACACCAGGCCGGGATCTCCTGCTCGCCGACACGCCTGAGGATTTTGCCAAGTGTGTCATCCGATTGTTCGATGAGCCGTCGTTGCGATACGCCCTCGCCTCTAATGGGCGGCATTATGTAGAAAAGAACCACCAGTGGGAAACCATTATCAATCGATATGAACAGGAATTGCGAAACCTGCTCGCCACATACTCGGATCACACGCAATGACACCTATTCGGATTCTTCACCTCACGAAGAGTATCGGTTTGTACGGTGCGGAGAAGGTGATTCTAAATCTGTACGACTCCATCAACCGGGACAAGTATGTTATGTCCGTTGGAGCTATGGTACACGATAGGCACCCTCATCGTGAGCTCCTCGAGGAGGTTGAACAGCGGGGAGGGGAAAGCATTGCCATAAAGTGCAGCAAGAAGATCGACCCTCGCGCTCTCCAGAAGTTGATTTCCATTGTGAGAGAAAAAGACATTCACATCTTGCATTGCCACGAAATGAAGAGCCGCTTGTATGGGCTCATTGCGGCCAAGTGCCTCCGAATTCCGATTCTCACTACCAATCACAATTGGATACGCGAGAATCTCGTTGTCGGAACATATGAAGTATTGGATGCGTGGTACTTGAGATTCTTCGATCACGTCATTGCTGTATCCGATGAAGTCAAGGAATCCATGCTGAAGTTCCGGATTCAGAGTACATTAATTTCCGTTGTCGCCAACGGGATCAATCTGCAGGAATGTAACAAGCGTCGGTCGCCCGATGCCTATTTGAAGCAAGCACTCGGCATCCGAAAGGATGCAAGGGTTATTGGTGGGGTCGGACGTCTGAGTGCTGAAAAAGGATTCAGGTTCTTCTTAGACGCGGCCAAGCAGGTATTGGCTGAAGTTCCGGAGACCTGGTTTCTGATAGTCGGAGATGGCCCGCTGAGACAGCAACTCGAGGAACATGCTAGGCTCTTGGGAATCGCGGATAGAGTGTGTTTTGCTGGGTTCCATAGGAACATTTTAGACCTCTATTCCCTGATGGACGTCTATGTCCTGAGCTCGCTGCGGGAGGGGACTCCAATGGCCTTGTTGGAGGCGATGGCCATGGGACTTCCGGCCGTCGCGACCGCTGTGGGCGGGGTTTCGAAGATCCTTCGGGCGAATCACAATGGGATGCTTGTGAGGTCGCATGACGCACAGGCGGTGTGTGACGCTATCCTCTATCTCCTGACACATCCGGACGAGGCCGCAAGACTTGCCATGAATGGGAAACAGACCGTTAAGGACGAATACTCCGCTCAAAGAATGACACGCGACTATGAAACAATCTACAACAATATTCGGGTCGGACCCCAGCCATGACCTTGGAGATCTCATCCCTGGTTCTCACGGCCATTCGCGACTGCAGGAGCAGAAGCTCGGGTCGACTCAGGCGTAAGAAGCAAGCAACGGCGGCCAGCAACTGGATCTTCGGGGTCGTGCCATGCAGATCCGCCGACCTCTCCCTGGCTTCTTGGTCCGAAGCGGGAAAACTTGGACACACCTTCCTCTCTCTCCCTGTTCTCGTACCTACGTGCACTGAATGTGCACCGTTAGTTCCCGCCAATAATGGCGGCATTGATCGTTCAAATCCTGGTGTCCTTTGCAGCGTCAACCGTGGCGAGGGCACCGCGCAAGGGCGGTAGCACCTGGGACTGGACCTGTGGATCAAGCGCTTGGAAGCCTGGGCGGAGCGCGCGTACAACTTGGTCGGAGACAGCGCCGCCCGGCGCCCGA
>CAYHRX010000701.1:0-1931 GCA_964359075.1 uncultured Chitinophagales bacterium | reverse complement strand
CCCCAACTCACAGCCCAGCTACCGCAAAGCGGTTTAGTTCAACTACTGTAACAACTCATTCGTCTATTTTCATTCTTTGCAGATAGACGCTAGCCTGCCTACCGCCCGCCTGCCGGACGGGCAGGGTCAGGCAGGCGTCTATTTCTCTGGGTGGAGGGAAAGACGCATAGCGTGTATTCCGATTAAGTGTGCGTTGATGGAGCGACGACAGGCATCAGCTTCTTCACCTTCACCTGCCGTATGCGGCGCTGGCTTTTCTTGACGATGGTGAAGGAGAGAGACTCGGTCTTGAGCTCCTCGTTGAGGTCGGGGATGCGGCCCGCAAGCTTGTTCAGGAATCCGCTGAGGGTGTCGTACTCATCGGCCTCAGGGACTGACGCCAGGAACCGCTCGTTGAAATCTTTCACCGACATCCTTGCATTGACGAGAAAAGAACCATCGGTCGAGGACTCCACATCCTTCAACTCTTCGTCGTACTCATCATGGATCTCCCCCACAATCTCTTCAAGGATGTCCTCCATGGTCACGATCCCTTCCGTGCCGCCGAACTCATCAATCACAACGGCCATGTGGAGCTTCCGCTCCTGCAGCTCCTTCATGAGCTGGCTGATCCGCTTGGTCTCCGGAATGAAGTAGGCGGGTCGAATGATGTCCTCAAGAATGATGAGATCCCGGTACTCCAGGAGCCCAAGCAGATCTTTCGTGTAGACCACACCAATGATGTTGTCAATCGTGTCCCTGTACACAGGCATGCGTGAGTAGCCTTCCTCCAGCACGATCTTGACGATCTTGTCCCGCGGCATGGTGATGTTGAGGGCAACCACGTCGGGTCGGGGAATCATGACTTCCTTCGCCGTTGTGTCGGTAAACTCGAAGATGCTTTCGATAAGCTCGTGCTCGGTCTTGTCGATGACGCCGGACTTCTTCCCCTCTTCGAGGATAAGCTTGAACTCCTCTTCCGAGATCCTCGACTCCATGAACGTGGTCTTGTCCTTGAACGGCATCAGGAAGAGGTTGCTGGCGAACGTCAACAGCTTCACCGGATAGCGGAAGATGACGGCAAACACCGAGAGCGGCGTGGCAACACGCAGCGCCACCGCCTCGGCGAACCGGAGCGAAAGAGATTTCGGCACCAGCTCCCCGAACACCACAACGAATGCGCCGATGCCGGCAACCATGATGCCGAGAGAAATCCAACTGCTCCACTCTCTGATCCAGGCCGTCTCGCTGGACTGCAGGGCCGGGACAAGATACTGGAACCCAAGGATGCCGCCAAGACCGGAAGCGAGTGAGAGCGATGAGATAATGCCGACATGAATTGTCGCGAGGAATTGCTCGGGGTTCTTCTGGAACTGGAGAACAATGGCGGCGTTACGGTTCCCTTCTTCAGCCAGCTCCTGCATCCTGCTCTTGCGTGTGGAGACAACAGCCACCTCGCTTGCCGAGAAGAATCCGATCAGCAAGATGAGCAGCACAACGCCGAGAGCTTCGATCCAGAATGGATCCATGGGGAGGATTGGATGTGAGACTGAGCTGATATTCCTGATGAATTAACTACTTTTCACCATGATTTCCAAACAGTAGAAATGCTTCGCATGACAGGCCCGTCCCGTCGGGATGAGGTCTCGATGCGGGTTCTTTTGTTGGAAGCGAGTGCCGATAGGTGGAACGACGGATGAAGCCGTGTGGATGAGTTTGGGGGATGACTGGTACCTGCGGGTCTAGCAGGGTGTTGTCGAAGGGACGTTCGCCACTGAGTCACAGAGACACCGAGTATAGTCACTCTGTGCCTCCGCGTCTCCGTGGCAAAGCATTCTGTTTTTCAACAACCTGCTATTGCACCTATGAGCAGCAGGCGCGGCTTCATGCTGGAGACCTACTTACAATAGTGCCATTTGGCACTTCTACGTTTTGACTGATGCCTCAGGATT
>CAYHRX010000700.1:0-1932 GCA_964359075.1 uncultured Chitinophagales bacterium | reverse complement strand
TGGCGGCTATTCTTGACGTTGCGAAGCCCAACGATCTCATCTTCATGGTGTCGTTCGGCTCAGGTGCGGGCAGCGATGGTTTCATCTTCAG
The DNA here is from genome assembly GCA_964359075.1 of uncultured Chitinophagales bacterium. Taxonomy (GTDB): domain Bacteria; phylum Bacteroidota; class Ignavibacteria; order UBA10030; family UBA6906; genus UBA11986. Next base: position 1,841 of record CAYHRX010000700.1, on the reverse strand, counting down.
GGTGACCGATGAGATCACCAGGGTCCAGGATCGTGCAGTGAAGTTGCGTGAGATGCTGGACAAGAACAAGATCCATCTGAACTACGGCGAGTATGCAAAGTATCGCCGCAAGATCAAGCTGAACGAATAAGGAGGTCCGAGTATGAGAGACGTAGCAGTAATAGGAGTCGGGATCACAAAGTTCGGAGAACTGTGGGGGAAGTCCATCAAGGACATTTTCGTCGAAGCAGCTCTCAAAGCTATTGAGGATGCCGGCGTTGATCACATTGATTCCATGTACGTGGGCGCCATGTCGCCGGGTTTGTTCGTGGGCCAGGAACACCTTGGCGCAGTTATGGCAGATTACCTTGGCGTAACTCCGGTTCCCGCAACTCGGGTCGAGTCTGCGTGCGCATCGGGCGGGGCATCGTTTCGTCAGGCGTTTCTCGAAGTTGCCTCCGGTGCAAGCGAGATCGTGCTTGCCGGTGGCGTCGAGAAGATGACGGACGGTGCAGATGTTACCGATGTATTGGCGACGGCAGCGGATCAGGAGTACGAAGTCTATCACGGCATCACGTTCCCCGGATTGTATGCGCTGATCGCCCGGGCACACATGCAGCGATACGGGACAACCCGTGAACAGCTCGCAGCAGTTGCAGTCAAGAACCATCGCAACGGTGCGAAGAACCCGAACGCCCAATTCCGCTCCGAAGTGACTCTGGAACAGGTGATGAAATCAACAATGGTTGCCGATCCGCTCCGCCTGCTCGACTGCTCTCCAGTGAGCGACGGTGCTGCTGCCGTAATTGTTGCTTCGATGGATGTTGCCAAGAAGTTGGGCAAGAATCCGATTCGGGTAATTGCCTCTGCGCAGGCGTCCGATACGATAGCGCTCCACAGCCGAAGTGACGTCACCATTCTGGGATCTGTGGTGAACGCCGCACAGAAAGCGTATAAGATGGCTGGCGTGAAGCCGAGCGACATCAATCTCGTGGAGGTACACGATTGCTTCACCATTGCAGAGATCGTTGTCTCGGAAGACCTGGGCTTTTTTGAGAAAGGGAAGGGTGGCGAGGCCGTGGAAAAGGGATGGACTTCAATCGAGTGCAACAGGATTCCGTTCAACACGAGCGGTGGTTTGAAATCGAAAGGTCATCCTGTTGGTGCCACTGGCATAGCACAGATCATCGAGGTCTATGAGCAGTTGGGCGGCAACGCTGGCGCGCGACAAGTGAAGGGCGCTCATATCGGCATGGCCCAGAACATGGGTGGCTCAGGCGCCAGTTGTGTCATTCACATCCTGGAGGCAAAATGATAACGGCAAGATATCATCGGGAGATTCCGCAGCGGTATCGGCTCGAAGCCGGCAAGTGTGAGAAGTGCGGGCACGTTGCGTTCCCGCCGCGACTGGTCTGTACCGAGTGCAAGGGGAAGAAGTTCGCACCTGTCGTCTTGAGCGACGAAGGGAAGCTGACGACATTTACTGTCGTGCGAGTTGCCTCCGACAAGTTCTCCAAGGAAACTCCTTTTGCTGTCGGCATTGTTGAATTGAATGACGGCGTGAAAGTGACAGCGCAGATTGCTGACGCTGACCCGGAGGAGCTGCAGATTGGACAGAAGGTGAATCTCGTGTTCCGCCGAATTCAGGAAGACGGCAAGGCGGGGATTCTCTGTTACGGTTACAAGGCAGTGACGGCGTGAAGTCGGAACCACGGATGACACGGAACCGCACGGATGTCCACAGACAAAGAAAAACTGAACCAGTTGAATCAGTGTCATCCATGGTTAATGTTTTACCAGGATGCTGAAAAAGGAGGTTTGCCACAGAGTCACGGAGACGCTGAGGAGAAGTAGGTTTGATT
>CAYHRX010000699.1:350-1937 GCA_964359075.1 uncultured Chitinophagales bacterium | reverse complement strand
GACTCTCAGGGCCGGCCCCTGCTTTTTGTCCACCGTGAACGCCACCGGTGTGGTACGGAAGATCGTGAAATCTGCCTTGAAGATCGAACCAAATAACCGGTCGCTCAGGCTTTTGAACTTCTGCCTTTCGCCGGTGGGAATCCCTGCCGTGCTGGTGGCGTCAGACAGGGTGGACGAAGCGCTGGAAGCGCTCACTCAGTGCGGTGAGAACAGTCAAACCACTACCAGCGAGTTCGTGCAGGAATTCGCTGACGAAATCATCCGCTGGTCGTGCCAGCCGACCGACGTTGAAAGGCGAGTGGAGAGGCTGCAAAAAGCGGTAAAGGTCGTGCGTTACGACGCCCTCACCTTTGCATTTCACGACGCGGTGCGAGAGCTACACATTAGCCATACCAATGGTATCTACGAGAGCCTGGAAGAGGATCAACCCGAAGAGGCAGAACGCAGATTGAAGCGTCTGATCGCGTTGCGCCGACAGTGGGAGTTGCCGCAGGTGGACGGCGATGCCGAGCAGAGACTCGCCCAACTTCAACAAGTCATCCCGGAAACAATCCGATTTGGCTCCAAGGAAGTCCTCAAGCTTTGCATGGAAGCGAGGAAGGCCGCTTCGGAAGAACGTTGGGAAGAGGCCAAGAAGTTTCTTGAGCGGGCCCACGCTGTCGCCAAGCCGGGCAAAGCACAAGAGGTTGACAAGGAGATGGCTGCATGTCTGTGCGCTGAGGCGATCGAGAAGGCCAACCCGCTGCTCACGCAAGCCTCCGACTGGGTGGAAAAAAAGAATGAGGAGAAGGTGCGCCTAATCGTAAGTGAACTGAAGAATGACCCGCTGGCCAAACTGAAAACAGCATCCCATCAGGATGCCTCCAGTTCACACATCAAGGAGAACTTGAAAAGACTGGAAGATCAAGTCAAAGCGCTCGAAGATTGGTTGAGCCGTAGAAAGGGTCCGGGTCTTCCGGGTATGTCGTGTCCCAGTTGTGGAAACACTCTCCAAGTGCGCATAGAGGGTCTGAAGGTTAAATGGAAGTGTGACGTGTGCGGCTGGGGAGTTGGATAAATTTCCATGGATTACATGAAAGATCCTCTTCAGAGAGAAGAAACAGCTTATGACTACTTCCGGAACAAATCGGGAGTGAATCTGTCTCTTCGCTCGTCAATGAAGGAGATTCGAATGGCATACCGGAAGACGACCGAGAAGCATCTGGAGGAATTCGAAAAAGCGGGACAAATGCTCGACAATTGCAGCGATCCGATCAAAAGGCTCGTTATGGATTTCTTTTACTACCGGATCTGGAGAGATTCCGATGACAGATGAGCATGGTGCCGAGAGCGCCTTCCTGGATGTTCGTGGGTTCGAGAAGGACCTGGCAACTCCTTACCAGGAACTCATTGAAGCGACCAAAAGGCAGTACAAGGCGCTCGTGGAGAGCGAGTTGAAGCTGGAGGAGCAAAAAGAGCAGGGGAAAAGCTTGGCTGGCAAGTTTGAAAAGTTCATCCTCGAGGTGCTCGAAGCTGTGGACTACGGCGAAGGGCTCTTGCGCGAAACGACCTTGGCCACGTCGGCCTTGGCCTCGCCCGAGCCGCCCA
>CAYHRX010000699.1:0-340 GCA_964359075.1 uncultured Chitinophagales bacterium | reverse complement strand
GCAACACCGCGGATGGGGAGAATCTTAGTCAAGTTCTCAAGGTCCTCCAAAAGGCACTCAAGAGTATAGGCGTGGAAGCTGATGAACCAAGACCAGGCGAGCTTTTCACACCCGGACGGCACCACTGCGTGTCCTCAGAGAGAGCAGAGCGCTTTCCTCCTGACACTGTCCTTCGATTGGTGAAAAAGGGCTATAGATGGGGCGGGCGGTCTCTTCGACCCGCCTACGTGATTACTGCGAGCAGGAGCTGACGGAGGCTGCTAGTCATGGCATTCATTGGAATTGATCTTGGAACCACCAACTCGGTAGCCGCCTTCATCAACCCGAGGACCAGGCAAGT
>CAYHRX010000698.1:0-1939 GCA_964359075.1 uncultured Chitinophagales bacterium | reverse complement strand
AAGAGAAGAGATAAGGTGACTGTGATAATCAGCCCCCATTTGGTCGCCCTTATTGCTTTCATGACATTTGCCGAACTGTTGGCGCTCACGGGGCGCCGGGTGACGGAGCTCCCGGCGGTTCAGCGGGACCCGTGGTTGGCGGGTATCTGACCGCCTTCGCATCCACGCCGTGAGCGACAAGCCATTTCCGCATCCAGTCGGTTGAGTCCTTCGTCAAGGGAGCATCGCCTGGACTGTTCCAGCCTGGAAAGCGGTAACCCCACCGAAAGCGCTTCCAGCGGATTGCACCGCGATCATGGTAAGCCGTAAGCGCTATTCGCTTGCCGTTCTGGTACCAGTCAATGCCGAGGTCGCCGCAGCACATGCACGCTCCTAGTTCGGCGTACGTTGTGTCAAAGACCAAGTGTGTGTAGACCGCCTGAATCTCGTCCACATTGATCACGTCTGCAATGATTCTCTGTTTGTCCAGTTCCTTTGCCGACTGGCAACAATTGAACCCGCCTTCTCTAACGACAATACGATCAGCATTCTTGATGGTGGCATGGAACTCGGCCGCGTTAGTCCACAGGATCGGACGACTGCGCCGCCACGCTTGCCAAGTGTCGACGATGTCATTCGACCTCAGATAGTACAGACCAACGCAGGCCAGAAGGAGCCCAACCAGCGGTACCAGTCGAAACTTCCTTTCCGGTAGACATTTCATTTTCGTTCGTACCAACACCGTAAATCAGACCTAGAAACTGGACATTGAACTCCGCGCGAACCGCTCCCAGATTCTATCTTCTCGCTTCTAGGTCTACCCCTGCACCCCCCTCCACTTCCTCGCTAGGCCAGCCATAGGAACTTCAACCTCGGGGCATGGCGAACCTCGAGCCGTCGCCGAGCTTTGACTCGGCATCATGGTTTTTCTTTTGCAAATATGTTGTTCATAAGAGTTGGATCCATTAGGACAATTCTACAGATGAGATCGACTCTCAAGAATATGGTATTACTATAGCCATACAGTTGTCCCTGCTGAATCGATCCCTTCAGCTGCTTTATTTTCCCCTCAGCGTCATACCAGCAGGTTGACTCCAATTTGAAGAAGCCATTGGACATGGAGTGGTTTGTAATGCCGTTGAGAGCTTCATTCTCAATCTGCCCGAGGTACTCCGCTGTTGTGTTACGTCCGATTTCTACCATAGTTACTGAAACCCATGTCTTGTCCGTGTTCTTCGCGCTATCACCAGCGAAAGCAGAAAGACAGAAACTCGTAAGAACACAGCAGCCTGCCAACAGCACCTGAATTGTTGAACCGAACCTCTTGCTCATGTTTGTCTCCTTCCTTTGTCTCTATTTGCCAAACACTCCGGCAGACGTTCCAACGTCTTGTTGGTCAGGTTAAGCTTCGACCCACGGGAGTCAAGCGGTTTCCCCAATGTTGGCCGCTATTTGCAATGCGAGAGGGCTCTTCAAGCCGCCTCAAGAGCGCTGTCGAGCCAGCGCACTCCAGACCGCTTCTGAACAACGGAAACCCCTCTTTCAGCCGTCATTCTGCCGCGCCATTCGGGCTGATCCTGATTTGAATCGAGTCCGGGAAACGTTAAGCCGGTGTTGGCCGAACGGCACAAACTCCGGTGCCGGCGCCATTTTTTCCGTTTGTAACGCCCCGATACTCAGCCTGTTACGAAAAGTTCAGTCAACTGAACTGCGTGCGGGCTAGTGTCTAGCGCAACACCCGGAGTGAAAATGGTCACGCGGTAAGTTACGTTCTTCGAGTGCTAGCAACACAAGGAGGACGAAATGGCTTACAGTCGCGTGACCGTGGTAGAACGTAGGTTGGTGAGGATGTGGAGTCAAGCAGGGTATGGACAACGGGAGGTGGCCCGGCGCTTGAACCGCTCGCCGAGCACGATCTGCCGAGAGATTGCGAGGAACTCTGGTGGGTGCGGGTACCTGT
>CAYHRX010000697.1:0-1944 GCA_964359075.1 uncultured Chitinophagales bacterium | reverse complement strand
GAACGCGGGTGGTGAAGTGCCTGGGTTCGCTGAGTTCCCAATGAATACACCTACAGAGCTGACAGTCAAGGTGTGGCTGTAGACAGGCATACTCGTGAATGTAGATCCATCAGTGGAGTAAGACTGAGTCCAGTCGTTGGTTTCACGCTTCACTCTCAGCCAGAGAGGGCTTGTGCCATTTGCGGCGATGTTGCTATCGACTCTCACTGTCGGGGTTCCACTAACAAAGCTTGCCGAAAAGAGTCTCGTGCCCAGTCCATTCGAGTAGAAATCGAAGCGGATGAAGTTGTCAGCATCTTGCTGTACAAGAACACCCTGGCCTTGAAACGCCGAGCTCATGCCCGCTTCAAACTTCACTTCGAGCTCAAAGTCTGTGTCGTTGGCGGATTGCATGATTCGGGGCGCCGTGTTGTCTCCTGCCCACACGTCGTGCGAAACTCCAGCAGGCAGTGAAACCGTGAAACGGGCATTGGTCGTACCCGCACCCGTGATCGACATCGTAGCGTCACCACGTGGGTCTGTATACGTCCAGATGCTTGTATTGAGACTCGTCCTGTTAAAGTCATCCGAGACGATGGTGGATTGACCGAGCGCTGTCCCGCTGAGGAGAACAGCGAGGCCCATGAACCTCATTACAGATGTTAGCCTTCTCTTCATGTTGGTTTCCCTTTCACCCCTCTGCTCAAGAATGACTCACCGGCACACAGCAAGAACCAGCAGGCTGACCACGCGGGAGAATTCGCGTGTTGAGAGCTTTTGAAGCTTTTTCAGGAGTCAAACTCATTACTAGGCACTTGTCTGGCAACATCGACATCAACTTATGGCACCTGAGTGATCTGCCCGATATTCGTACGAGTTAGGTTCACGTCGCTCGTTCCCACCCCGCCGTTCATATTTATGTCGTTCGCATCATAGGAAGATGAGCCAATGGCCGCACGAATCCTTACAACGTCACTAGCTCCAATGCCCCCGTCGCCATCCGAATCACCACCAATCATAGCAAAACCCGAGCCAACTGACTTCAGTCCATTGGTACCATACGCCTTCGACTGCCCCGTAGTGAAGTCATACAGACCACCCTCGACGCTCAATGATAACGCGCTGGAACTCATTATAGCGAGATGATTGCGGTGGCGGACGACGACGTAGTAATTACCTTCCATGATGCCAGGAAATGGCACGGGGCTGACACCATCGATGTCAACGATGATGCCGTTTGTTTTCAAAAAAGCCGCCCGAGTCGCGACTTTACTCGCGGCCCCTGTACCCGTGCGCAACTCCACGAGCACCCAATCCACAATCCCGCCAGGCACACTGGGGACGCTCTCGACTCCAGCGTAGTTCCACGGAGCGCCGTTGTATGGATGCTGCGATGGTAGTATGCCTTGCTCATGCAAAGAGGCTTTCATGGAATCGCCCGATGAGACATACGGGCCCTCCAAGAATACCCGCAGATTCACACCGACCGACCCCCTGCTACGGAAGTAATCAATCAACCCCGTGAATGCGGGCGGAGAACTCCCGGCATTCACTGCGAAGACTCCCACCGAACTCACTGTCATCGTGAAGCTGAAGTTCGCTGCCGTTGTGTACGTCGTCCCGTTCAAAGAGTACGACTGAATCCATTGACTCCCCTGACGCTTCACTCTAAGATATAGCGGGGCGGTTCCCTTATTCCCAATGGCCGTATTGATTTGCACCGTCGGAGCCCCATTCACGAAGCTGGCCGCAAAGACTCTTGTGTTCACGCCTTCTGTGTAGAAATCGAAACGTAAGTAACGATTGCTGCTTTCTTGAACGAGAAGGCCCTGCAACTGGTATTGTGCACTCAAAGGAGAATCGAACTTCACTTCCACCTCGAAGTCCGTATTCCTCTCCGGCTGCATGATCCTCGCATCAAAGTTGCCATCCGTCCAGATGTCGTGTGGAGCGCCTGCCGGCACC
>CAYHRX010000696.1:0-1945 GCA_964359075.1 uncultured Chitinophagales bacterium | reverse complement strand
GGGCGGCGCGGTCGGGTATGCCCAGGATCCCGTGGGCAACGTCACGGGCGTCACGAATGGAAGAGGCAAGCTGTGGAGCTTCACGTATGACGCCGGGAACCGGCTCGCGAGCGAGACCGACCCGCTGGGGCGCACGCGGACTTACTTCTACGACGCCAGCGGCATCAAGGCGCGGAGACCATCGAGCATTTCGCGGGCAATCCTCCAGCCCACCGTAACCCTCTTTGACCAGGTGGTGCTGCCGTTTGAGATATACGTGAGCACCGAGGACAGAGGCTTCCGCCAGCCGTTCAATCAGTTCGGAGTGAGTCCACGACTGTTTGGGTGGATGACGCTTCATGCAGGGTACTATTCCGCAAGACTGTCAGATCTGACATTCGGTGACAGCCGGTTGCTGGGTGGCGGTGCTGAGCTGACGCCTGGGAGTTTCCGGTTCTCATTCCTCTATGGCCGCTCCCAGCAAGCCATCGCACCGGATACCGCCAACGGTTTTGTGGGTACATACAAAAGGACTGTCTGGGCCGGACGCGTTGGCGTTGGCAGGCAGAACGATCTCTTTTTTGATCTCCACCTGCTTCGGGCCGTGGATGATACAGCCTCTGTTGTCAATCCTCCGAGGGGGCTGACGCCGAAGGAGAATGCGGTGGCATCGATCGCGTTTGGCATCCCATTGTTCGGTCCGGATGCTCACGCCTCGGCGGAAGTGGCGGTCTCGGCATTCTCAAACGATACGCGCTCCGAGGAGCAGGGGAAGTTCGCGAGCCGTCTCCGGTGGCTGTTCACGGCGCGCACATCGTCGCAGGTGGACGGTGCTGCGAAGCTGGCACTCCGCTTCACGTTCTCACCGGCGGTCGGGTTGACTCTGAATGCCCGATGGATCGGACCGGGCTTCGTTACGCTGGGCTACCAGCAGCTTCAGAACGACATCTTTGATGTGACCATTGGTCCCTCGGTCCGCCTGCTGGAGAACAAGCTGCACGTCCGCGGCTCGTTCGGACTGCGATTCAACAACCTCCGTAACAACCGGCTTGCAACAACGCGGCGCACCATCGGTACGGCCAACATTACTGTGCAGCCGAGTCAGAGCTTTGCTGTTGACGTGCAGTATTCCAACTACGGTCTCCGCTCGACGCCAAAGAACGACACACTGAGGATCGACAACATCACGCAATCGATCTCGGTGGCTCCGCGCTATACGTTCCCCTCGTTTGAAGGGACAAGCACACTGATGGCCTCATATTCGTACCAAAACTTTTCCGACAACAACATTGTCACTTCAAGCCGGAACGGGAAGCACTCGCATGCGGCAAGTGCGACGTGGTCGCTCGGTCTCCCCTCGACGCTCTCGTTTGGGACTCGCGTGGGATACAACCTCTCGTCTGCATCAGCGGTGAAAGTGCGTGTCATTACAGTGGGCGAAACGGTTGGTCATCAGTTCTTCGACAAAAAGATGTCAGTCTCCGCAACGGTGGGCTACAGCGTGGTCAAAGCCACAGCCTCCAGCGGTCAGTTGCAGGGCGGACTGAATGCGTCGTACTCGCTGGACAAGTGGGGGAGGTTCTCACTCTCCTTCACTGCCAGTCAGTTCAACGACAATGACCCGCTGACAGATGCGTTGTATCGGGAGATGATCGGACGTTTGCAGTACAGCTACGCCTTCTAGGGTGAAGGCATCCTTCACCGGGGTGTAGTCTACGTCGAAGGATGCCTTCGCCGGAGTTCGCAGGAGAACTCACTATCTCAAAGGAAAGACCGGAATGAAAACTCATCTTGTGCTTACATCGGCATTGGTTCTACTCCTGGCCTCGGCGTCACTCGCGCAGGTAACCGTCGACCTGGTCCTCGCCAATCCCATGCCCTCCGAGCTTTCTGCATGGGAGCGGGACCCAACCCTGTTGCAGGTCGTCATCACGAACCTCGATCCTGCTGACTACCTGAACGTTGG
>CAYHRX010000695.1:0-1949 GCA_964359075.1 uncultured Chitinophagales bacterium | reverse complement strand
GGTGGAAACCGGGGCTGGCGTCCCGCCCGGCGCGATTGCGATGTCTTGACTTCAGCCACGTGGGGCCGGCACTTTCGTGTGCCCGCCTTGGACGCGTGTGCGTTAGCAGACGCTAACAGCGTGTGTTCAATAACTTACAAGCAAGACCGCCTGTCCAGTCAACAGGCGGTCACCTTACACAGCCCGCACAGTACAGTTCATCATTGAGTGAACCCGTTGAGCATTGAGGGAACCTTAGGCGAAGTTCCACCTACAGGCGTTCACGAGCGGTTGGGCGGCGCACACAACGTACTGCATCGAGAGGCGATGCGGCGGTCATTCTGCGTGGCGCGGCAATCAGCAAGACGTGCTGATCGCCAACTCCGGGTGGGTGGGTGTGTTTTGGTTTGGGATGGGCGTGAAACATTTCGGCTGGTTTCTGTTAAGATACTGAGGAGCTTACAGACAGCGAAGCGAGGTCGAAAGATAGGGCTGTACTTTCGCCTTCTTTTCGCCTATCATGGTTATGGTGTATCTGCCGGGTGAAAACGAACCGACGCAACGGGTGCGGTGCCCCGTGCACGGATTCATTCGGTACTCGAAGAATGAAAGGAAGGTCATCGACCATTGGGCCTTCCAACGATTGCGCCACGTGCGTCAGTTGGCAATGGAGTACTTGGTCTATCCCGGGGGCGTCCACACGAGGTTCGAGCACAGCCTCGGCGTCATGGAACTTGCGACCCAATCCTTTGATCATCTCTTGCAGCGGCACCGCGAGGCAATTGAGAACGATCTCAGGCAGGTGCCGGAGCTTTCGGAAGACACGATCCCAAAAGCACGCCAGCTCGTGCGACTGATGGCACTTGTGCACGACATCGGCCATCCTGCGTTCGCGCACGCGGGAGAAAAAGGGATACCCGGACAGGACCACGAAAAGGTCTCGGTACACGTTATCGCCAATATACTCGGTGAACTGCTGGACAGCACTTTTTTCCCCAACTCCGCCGCCGTGCTGGTCCGCCTGATGGAGAAGTCTCCTGAACTGGCATTCCTCAGCCAACTCGTTTCCGGAGAACTCGACGCCGATCGAGCAGACTACCTCCTTCGCGACTCTCTCCATTGCGGTGTCAGCTATGGCGTCTACGATTCAGCCAGACTCGTTGAATCATTGACCCTCGTCGAGGATCCCGATAGCGGACGTCTACAGCTGGCTCTTGACCGGGGCGGCGAGCACTCTTTCGAGGCGCTCATCCTGGCTCGTTACCAGATGAACACCCAGGTATACCTTCACAAGATTCGCAGGATCTACGACCATTACTTGGAGGAGTACTCAAAACTCTGGGGCCCTGAGAACTACAAGAGCCTCGATGACATTCCTCGGCACGATGACATGTCCGTCATGATGGAGATTAGACGTGATGCCGTCTTGGATGGTCCACGGCAGATGTGGGCAAAGAGAATCACTGAGCGGAAGCACCATCGCGTCGTCCATGAGACCGGCGACAATGCCGACCACGCGCTACTACAGCGCTCGAAGCGAATTCTCAGACAGTTACAGGATCGCTACGGAACAGTGGATTTTTTCCTTGATGATTCTCCGGTCCCGATCTACAAGCTTTCGATACCCGGAGAACAGGAGGCCCCTCAGGTTCAGCACCTCTACATCAGGGAGCGCAACGGCAAGCTCACACTCCTGGCTCATGAAAGCGCGATCATCAGCAAGATCCCGAAACGGGTTCGCACTGTTCGCATCTTTGCGGATGTGGATGAAAAAATACTAAAAGAGATTCGTGACAATGTTAAGAACCTGGAGATAACTTTATGATCGTGAGTCGTGAGATCGTCTATTCCAACGACCTTTGCTCAGCTTTCCTGACAGCGATCGTGAAGGCGTTTGAAACGTACCACCCGACGGCTTACCTCGGAAGGACGGCAATGCAGAAGCTGACCTACTTTGTGAAGGTCCTAGG
>CAYHRX010000694.1:0-1957 GCA_964359075.1 uncultured Chitinophagales bacterium | reverse complement strand
CACACGCAAGGAAGAGCTGCTGCTCTCTTCCGACGATCTCAGCCGTGTATGGGTGCTGCGGAAGTTGCTCTCGGACTTCAACCCGGTTGAGGCAATGGAATTCTTGATGGAGAAGATGAGGGGCACAAAGTCCAACAAGGAATTCCTGAAGCTGATGAATAGCTAGAAGCCCGGTCGAAAAGCCTAACCGCAGAGCGCGCAGAGGTCGCGGAGATAAAGATCTCTTCTTTTTGATTTCAATTTCAAAGTATTCCCTCCGCGTTCTCAGCGACCTCTGCGGTTCAATTCTTTTTTGATGGGTTTTGAACCGTGTCTCTAGTTTCACTGTAATGCCCTCAGATGTCCTTGCCTTTTTGCTCATATTCACGTACCATTGACTACCACGCTGTTCTTACTTCACTGAAACTTCAATCTGAGAAATTAGATGAAAGAGGTTCTGATTGCGAGCGCCTGTCGCACTCCGATAGGCTCATTTCGCGGAACATTGAGTTCACTGACGGCTCCCAAGCTCGGAGCTATCGCCATAAGGGAAGCGGTAACACGGGCCGGTATTGCTGACACTGACGTCAACGAAGTCATCATGGGCAACGTCCTCTCGGCAGGCGTTGGCCAGGCACCTGCGCGTCAGGCCGCCGTGTTCTCCGGTCTTCCCAAATCTGTCGAGTGCATGACGATCAACAAAGTGTGCGGCTCGGGTCTCAAGGCCGTCATGCTTGCCGCGCAGGCCATTGCTCTAGACGATGCTGAGACGATCGTTGCGGGTGGGATGGAGAGCATGTCCAACGCTCCGTATCTCTTGGACAAGGCCCGCTCAGGCTACAAGATGGGCAACGCTGAGCTCGTGGACGGGATGATGAAAGATGGGCTCATCGACGCGTACAACAACACCCTGATGGGCAATGCGGCTGAACTGTGTGCACGAGAATGCAACGTCCCGCGTGAAGCACAGGATGAATTCGCCATCCTCAGCTACACAAGGGCGCAGGAGTCACAGAAGTCTGGCCGCTTCGCCAAGGAGATCGTCGGGGTTGAAGTGGACGGAGCAAAGGGCGATAAGGCTGTTGTGTTTGAGGATGAAGATCCGTCAAAGACGAACTTCGAGAAGATTCCAAAGCTCAAGCCTGTGTTCGACAAGAATGGCACTGTGACTGCTGCAAACGCCTCGAAGATTAGCGACGGTGCCGCGGCCCTGGTCATTACTTCGGCAGAGAATGCCCGAAGGAGGGGCCTGAGACCGCTGGCTCGGATTCTCGGCTACGCCTCATTTGCAAAGGATCCGATGTGGTTCACAACCGCCCCGGCGGACGTTATCACGAAAGTGCTGAAGAAGTCAAACCTGACGCTCAAGGATATCGATCTGTTCGAGATCAATGAGGCGTTTGCAGTAGTGGCGTTAATCGTCAGCCGATCGCTCGGTCTCGACATTAACAAGGTCAACGTGAACGGTGGGGCCATTGCACTCGGCCACCCGCTCGGTGCAAGCGGCGCGCGTATCCTCGTGACGCTGCTTCATGCACTGGAGCAAAGGAATCTCAAGCGCGGTATGGCGGCGATCTGTATCGGAGGAGGTGAGGCGGGAGGATTGATTGTTGAACGAATGAACTGACAACCAAAGGAACTTTCCTCGTGGATATCAAATCCATCACTGTCATCGGTGCCGGTACAATGGGCAACGGCATCGCTCACGTCTTCGCCCGATATGGATTCGACGTAACACTCAACGATATCAAACAGGAGTTCATTGATAGAGGGCTCTCCGTAATCTCCGGCAATCTCGACCGGCAAATCAAAAAGGGGACGCTTACAGAGGAACAGAAAAAGGCAACCCTTTCCCGCATCCATCCATCATTGAACCTCGCTCAAGCTGCTGCAAATGCAGACCTCATCGTTGAGGCGGCAACGGAGAGTCGGGCGAACAAGAACGAAATCTTCAAGACCATAGACTCCTCAACTCCAA
>CAYHRX010000693.1:0-1957 GCA_964359075.1 uncultured Chitinophagales bacterium | reverse complement strand
CTATCGTTGCGCTTGTACCCGCGTCTGCACAAATCACCATCACGGCAGCGGACGTGAACGCGTACCTGGCTCCTGGCACGGCGGTGACTGGCAGAGCGGACACCGTTACCAAAACGGCAAACATCGGAGCGCTCGGGGCTACGTCGTGGAACTTTAGCACGCTCAACACGAATTTCACTACGACTTCCACGAGCGTGCGCCCAGATACGACTCCGCCCTTCGGTTTCTTTCCGGGCTCAACGCATGCGCAGCGCGAAAGTATTGCGGGGGTTGGAACAGCTTACAGTTACTACAAGCTTGGAACAAATCTCCTCTTCACAGGAATCGCGGTGACCGGTGGGTTCGAGCTACGAACAAGAAACATTCCCGACGAGACTGTTTATCAATTGCCGATGACGTTGGGAACAAGCTGGACAACAACGTACGTTGAATCGCTCATAGTTACACTTCCGCCTCCTCTACCACCGCAGATTACCATCACCAATTACACCGTCATCAATACGGTTGATGCACACGGCAACCTCACGTTGCCGGGAGGTGGGGTCCATCAAGCCCTGCGCTTGAGAACGGATAGGCGATTTACTTCAGGGACAAGCTCGATTCGAACAATCTACTACACAATCCTCGCGCGCAATGGTGCTTCTGTCGGGGTGCTTGCGGCCGACACATTGCAGCCCAACAGTGGCACGATCAACGTCAGCAGTAGTTCGTGGAACGGTCCGGTAGTGTTGACCAGTGTTCGTTCGAGCGATGCCGTTCCCGCTGACTTTGCTTTGATGCAAAACTATCCCAATCCATTCAACCCGAGTACGAAGATTCAGTTTCAAATCTCCGAAGCTCGATTTGTGACTTTGAAAGTGTACAATCTGCTCGGTCAGGAAGTTGCGACGTTGGTGAGCGAGCATCTTGAGGCGGGAAGGTATCGTGCTGAGTTCGACGCGAGCAACTTGCCAAGCGGTATGTACTTATACCGATTGCAGGCAGGTCATTTTTCTGAAGTAAAAAAGATGGCCATAGTAAAATAAACAAGCGCTTCCATGCTAAGCGCTGATACCGGAAAGCCGCTCACCGAGCGGCTTTTTGTTTGGAGCAGATGGCGACCTGATGGATTTCGTTCACTGCTTACGGCCTTATCAGAGTTTCGCAGTCCAGACCTCACCTGTTTTCCCTGCCTGACGCCAGTGTAGTTCTTCAGCATTTCGGTAACACAAGTTTTATATTTTGGGGAGTTGTATAACCCCAGGTGTTACCTTATGACTACCGCCACTGCACGAGCAGTGACCAGCCGTTGGCTCTCGATTCTCGAAGAGTACGAGAAGGTCAAGGGTGGTCAGAGCTGTTTGTTTGCTACGGTGAACGATCTCTGCGACGCTCATCATGTTCACCGTAAAGATATTCGCAAGTATTGCGGACGCTGGATCAAGTCTGGCAAGGATCGCTCATCTCACGCCGAAGCTTCCTAGCGTTAGGAACAAGTCGTTTGTTGTAGCTCGGAAAGTGTTTGTGCACGGGAACGGACCCCTTCTCCTTTCAGGAGAAGGATGGGATGAGGTCTGTTTCTCCGAGACCTCTCCTTTTATTCCTCTCCTAAAAGGAGAGGAAACCGCCTTGATAAACCCGTCACTTCTCCACCCTCAGCAGCCTCGCGTTGATAGCCACGATCACTGTACTCAGGGACATCAGCACTGCTCCCAGGGCGGGCGACAGGAGGATGCCAAGCGAGTAGAGAACTCCCGCTGCGAGCGGAATTGCAAATGCATTATAGCCGGTTGCCCACCAGAGGTTCTGCACCATCTTCCCATAGGTTGCCTTCGCGAGCTTGATGATTCCGACCACGTCACGCGGATCGCTTCGGACCAGAATAATGTCCGCTGCCTCAATGGCGACGTCTGTGCCGGCACCGATCGCAATCCCGACATCTGCCGTAGCCAACGCTGGCGCATCATTCACTCCATCA
>CAYHRX010000692.1:0-1964 GCA_964359075.1 uncultured Chitinophagales bacterium | reverse complement strand
TGCTACGAACGGCGCGGCGAGGTTATAGAATATGTGGTGAAGAAGTATTCCAAACCAGTTCGCAAAACGCAGGCGCATCATGGACGAACGAGCAGCATCTTGGCTCGGGTAGTGCGCCATCGCTGACCACATGGATGGATTCCCAAGGTGGGTGCGATCTGTACTCTGTCTACCGCCGCCTCGACAACAGTTATTGGTATATCAAGCTCAGGGTGGGGCAGAGAAGAACCGGAGGGGGGTTCACGCTGGGGAACGAGATCGACATTAGTGACCAAGCCATATCGATGACTATTGACACTCGCCCGGTGGTTGTCCGAACGTTCTATCGAGAAGGCAACAGCCGTGAGGAGAGGCTCGTTGCAGCGTGGGAAAATAATGCCGGGATAGCTGTACGCGATCTCGCGTTCATCTCAGGGACATGGGGTTCTGTGGGTGAAGTGCGCTACACCGGATCTTCGTACAAACGTCCGAGCATTGGCGTGAACTCCCTCGAAGGGCTGGAGTGGCAGCCTACCCTCTTCATGACATATGACAACGGCAATGACATCTTTCTGGCGCGAACGGATTATCCGGAGCAGCCAATGACGGTTGAAGCAAGCATCGTTCCCCAGTCCTATTCCGCGCAGATTGCAGGTGAGAGCTCGCATGACATGAGCAGTCTGAAATTCCATATCGTTTGGGAAGCAGTCCACGGCGAGGAGCAGGCAACGGATCGAGGGGAAACATGGAAGGAAGGAGATGTGGTCCCACAACGCAGAAAGGTGATGTATCAGCAGCTCGACAACAACTGGTCGTTCATTGCCGCACACGAGTTCGTGAACGGAACCGAAGGGAGCTTCTACAGACCTACAGTTACCTACATTTCCAACGACGATGTTGTGATGGCCTGGGATGATGGATCGAGCACATACAAGGCGGTGTATGACGGCAGCACCTGGACGATAACGGAAGTCTATTGCTCAGCGGTCTCACCGCAGGTGATGACACATGGGACGAACGGACTGCTCTCATCAACTACACTTGTCACCCTCTCACTAGGTGGGCCGCCGTATCGCGTGCAGTTTGGTGGAGGAACATGCAATCCACCCATCGAAGAGGACTATGGGCGAGAGGTTGTGGCAACATCAACACCTGACGCTCCTGGAGATACGCCTTTGAGGGACTCAACCTCGTACTTCTCCGTCCGGCTTTCAAGCGCAACGCTGAAGCTCACCAACGGTTCTGTTGTTCCTCTCAATTTCATCCCTGCCCCTGATACAGCGAGATTGCATGAAGCCAACGCGTGGCAATACTTGACGACACTACCTCTCACACTCCCCTCCGGTATTGATAGCGTACTTCTGGATGGTGCCATCGCCCTGTCATCGCCAGGCAGGCTCCTTGGCACCGGTGAGCGATTATTGAGGGTTTTGTTTGACGTTATTGACGCCCAGTCCGGACAACTCATCCGCAAGATCGGGAGTGAGCGAGCATTTGGCCGGGACACGACGCATGCACTGCGGATCAGGGATCGGCTCAGCGCTCTGGCCGGAAGAAGGATCATCATCCGCCCATCCATCAATTGGCTGGGGCGAGGCCACCGCAACATCAAGTACACGCTGGTGCATGTGCACACGCTGCACATTGATTCAGCCAGCATGTCATTGTCCAGTCTTTCCAAAACGGCATGGGTACCGGAACAACAACTCCCAACCGTGTTCGCTCTTCACCCCAACTATCCGAACCCCTTCAACCCAACAACACAGCTCAACTACGATCTTCCCGCGGCTGGACAAGTACACCTGGGCGTTTACGATGTTCTTGGCCGGAAGGTGACAGAACTGGTGAATGACCACCGCGAAGCAGGATACCACTCTGCAACGTGGAGCGGGAATGAACAAGCCAGCGGCATTTACTTCGCGCGGTTCAACGTGACTGATGCGACAGGCCATGTGAAGTACTCCAAAGTCAACAAACTGCTCCTG
>CAYHRX010000691.1:0-1964 GCA_964359075.1 uncultured Chitinophagales bacterium | reverse complement strand
GGCTGCAATGGCTGTCACGCGATTCCTGGAATGGAGAAGGAAGGGCGAGTCAGTGTGTCGCTGTCCAACTTCGGTCGGAAGAAGGTGGAGGAGATGGATTTTGGCGACACCAAGGTGCACCACACGTGGCACGACTGGATATTCAACAAGCTGAAGAACTCCCGCGTCTTCGAGACTGACCGCATCGTGCAGAAGATGCCGGTGTTCTCGTTCACAGATGAGGAGATGGCATCACTACGGATGTTCCTCCTGGCCCAGACGAAAGACGAGCCCGACAGAAAATACGTGCAGGCGTTCGACAGGAAGCAGCAGAATATTGAATCAGGCCGTCGTGTTGCCCTCCACTACAACTGCCAGCAGTGCCACCAACTCGAGAAGGAGGGGATGTACATCGGTGCAGTGTTAGGTGAGGAGGCGGCATTCCTTCCCCCCATTATTACAGGAGAAGGGGCAAAGGTGCAGGAGCCCTGGCTGCATGCGTTCCTCAAGAGTCCGTCTGCAGTTGGCCAGCCGAATTCAATCCGTCCGTGGATTCCAACACGCATGCCAACGTTCAGTTTTGCGGATGATGAGATCAGCAAATTGACAAAGTACTTCCTCGGCCTTGGCAACCAGGAACTTGAGCTTAGAGATTACAAGGCATATCAGCCCGACCCGGCAACACTTGCAGTTGGCAAGACAATGTTTAACGACCTGCAGTGCATGAAATGCCATCCGACAGGAGCGATCGTCGCAAGACCCGGTGAAGCCAGCACCCAGGATCTTGCGCCGAACCTGACAAAGGCACGTGACCGCTTGAAGCCCGAGTGGATCGTTGACTGGTTGGCCGACCCGAACAAGATCCAGGAAGGCACTCGCATGCCCACATTCTGGCCCGACGGACAGTCGCCTCTGCCGGATGTTCTCGGCGGCGATGCGAAGAAGCAGATGATGGCTGTGAGGGATGCTGTAATCAGCATGGGTCAGCCTGTCCGCTCGTCGCAGGTAGCGTCAAAGTAGAGTTGATTCATGAACAAATCACTACATCAATATCAATAGGAGGTAATCGAATGAAACACCATCTGATGCTTGCGATCCTCACGATGTGTTTCGCAGGATACGCCATGGCTGGAGATGTTACGGGAAAGGTATCCTTCGAGGGCGCTGCTCCGAAGACAGCACGTCTCAACATGAATGCTGATCCAGTGTGCATGAAGGGTCACAAGGAACCCGTCTTCGGTGAAGATGTGGTCGTGAACAAGAACGGAACCCTGAGGAATGTTCTCATCTATGTGAAAGAAGGATTGGGAGGGAAAAAGTTTGATCCTCCTGCAACGAAGGTGGAGTTCGACCAGATCGGATGTCGGTACACACCCCACGTGCTAGGCATTCAAGCCGGACAGGAGCTTGTCGTGAAGAACAGTGATCCGACACTGCACAACGTCCACTCACTCTCGAAAGAGAACCCCCCGTTCAACGTGGCTCAGCCGAAGAAAGGAATGACGCTGACCAAGAAGTTCGAGAAGCCGGAGACATTCAAGGTGAAGTGCGAGGTCCACCCGTGGATGGGGGCCTGGATTACAGTGTTCAGTCACCCATTCTACGCCGTCACCGGTGAGGATGGGTCGTTCGACTTGAAGAAGCTGCCCGCCGGAGACTATACCGTCGAAGCGTGGCATGAGAAGTACGGAACGCAGACCATGAAAGTGAAGGTGGCAGCGACAGGTGCAGCAACAGCAGACTTCAAGTACACTGCAAAATAACCTACTCCCAAAGAAAGGAGTAATCACTCTTGAACCACGGTAGCGCGCATGGGAGCGTTAGTGTAGCACATCACGAATTGGGTTTCTGGCGGAGATACGTCTTCTCAACCGATCACAAGGTGATTGGCATCCAGTACGGTATTACGGCACTGTTGTTCTTACTCTTTGGCTTCACGCTGATGATAATCATGCGATGGCAGCTTGCGTATCCGGGGCAAGAGT
>CAYHRX010000690.1:0-1964 GCA_964359075.1 uncultured Chitinophagales bacterium | reverse complement strand
AGATTCCAGAAGATGTAGGTGCAAATTGTATTCAATCCCATCGCCTTCGCCTTGAGTAGACGATCTATCCAGTACTCCTGTGGAATACGGCTGTAATGCATTTCTCCGGAAAAGATGCGATAAGGTTTCCCATTCATCAAAATCTTGTCGTTTTCGATCCTAAGAGTCTGGGAGGAAAGGGGCGAAGAGGCGCTGATAATGATTAAGATATAGTCAGAAAAAACGGGGAGAGAGGGTTCTTTCTCATCTGGTTAATTGTGTTTCTCATATCGGGACTGCTTGAGTAGGAATCTCCGTTACTTGGGTTGCCCATTGTTCGTAATATTATTTGCGGCCAGCCGTTTCAGCATAGATTTAATATCCCTGACCCCCTTAACGGCAACGTAGACAGTTATCGTTGAATACCAAACGACACACGCTATTGCAAGCAACCACCAGAACCAGTGTTCAGTCATGACCGTGTGCCTCCTATGATTTTATTGTTCCCTCGTGGTTTCATGAGAGAGCCTACCACCATCGCAGCGCCTGCGAAAAGATAGGCCGCAATACCTGAATAGTATGGACCAATGCTTTCGGCAATCTGCTTCGTGGAGGGGACCTGCTGAATGATAAGGAACGCAACAGGAATCACAGCACCGAAAGCGATCGCAGCGGCCGCGCCCCAACTATTCGCTCGCCTCCAATAGCAACAGGTAACTAACAGTACTGACATACTCGAAAGATAAATTGTCCCCGTCACACCCAGGTACGTCCACAAGTCACCCTTGACCGGATACCACAGGCCGTAGAACAGGAGGAAGAACCCAATAGAAGCGACAATCAGGCGGTTCCACAGGATGCCACGCTTCTCAGACCACTTCGTTTTCCGGAAGGGTGCTAGGATATCGTTGTAGATCACCCCCGCCCATGTAATCATGTACGAAGAATCAGTCGACATATCCGCTGCGAGCATCGCCGCCACGAGGATACCCATCAGGCCGACGGGCACAGCAGTGCTGAGAAACTGCGGCATCGCATGAAGCGTATTCCCTCCAAAGACTCCAGGTGAGAGTGTGGCGAGGGCAGCGATGCCCCAAATCCCGGGGATGAGAAATCGGCAAACGAAAAAGAAACTCGTCCCCTTGTACACCTTCAGACCTGTCGCTGTGTCTTTCGCTGCGAGAAGACGCGCAATGGTCGTTTGCCACGTCAACACCGCGGCCAAGTTTAGGAACACATTGAACAGCACGTACGGCCATCCCATTTTGGGATGCACGAAGGGATTGAACCCGCCTTCACCGTAATGCCTGGCAACCGCCTCTGTCAACGTACTCCAACCAACGTTCACGAGTATCAACACAGTCACCAAAATCAATCCCACACTCATGACGATGAACTGGAGAAAGTCTGTCACGAGCACTGAAAGCATCCCCCCAAGTATCGTATAAACTGCAACGGCAAGAAGCAAGACCGTCATTGCGATTTCGAGGTACTGCACATCGAAGCCACAAACGAGCACGAGAAACTCACCTCCTGTGCGGAGAAAGACACCCATGTTCAGCAGCCCCCCCAAGACAATGACCACACCAGCGACCCACCGCACACGTGGGCCAAATCGCTTCTCGAAAAGTTCAGGTATGGTCATCACCCCTGCATCACGCAGTGGCCTGACGCAGAAGCCGGTAACACCTACCAGGAACATTGCCAATGCGGTGATGATGCCGGGCGTGGCTCCGGCAAAGCCGAACTCGTATCCGTTCTGTGCTGTGTACATGCAAGTGACGACACCAAATTCGGTTGCCGCAAGCGATGCAATGCCGAGGTAAAGGTCCATTTCCCTCCCCGCAATAAGGAAATGTTCCACTTTGCCAACATACTTGCGCACCA
Source organism: uncultured Chitinophagales bacterium (assembly GCA_964359075.1). GTDB lineage: Bacteria > Bacteroidota > Ignavibacteria > UBA10030 > UBA6906 > UBA11986. Next base: position 98 of record CAYHRX010000690.1, on the reverse strand, counting down.
TGATTCCTGCTATCATTGTTGCAAGCAGGTAAATGCCCACGATACTTCCGTCGAGAATGGAAAAATTAGTCATACGTCTGATTGGTCGGCTGTAAGAT
>CAYHRX010000689.1:0-1967 GCA_964359075.1 uncultured Chitinophagales bacterium | reverse complement strand
TGCCGGGTACGTCAATGAACTGTTCTGAAGAACTTCACGGAGGATTGGAGCTTTGCTCTTTCCGGAAACCAGGAAGACCACTTGTCGGGAATTGTTGATGACTGGGAACGTGAGCGTCACACGATGCGCGTTCAATTCCTCAACGTACACCATGGTCGCCAGCTTCTCGCTCTCGCCAAGGGCTGCGGTTCCCGGAAACAACGACGCGGTGTGGCCATCCTCTCCCAGCCCGAGTAACATGAGATCGAACCGGGGGACGCCGTCCTCCTGCAGGCCGAACACCTGTCGGAGTTCCCGCTCGTACAATGCTGCTGCCTCGGCGGGGTTTCCTTCCCCAACAATCCGATGAACGTTTTCCACTGGTATCCGAATGAACTGCAGAAGCGCATCGTTCACCATCCTGTAGTTGCTTTCCGCATCTGTTGGCGGCACGCACCGCTCATCACCCCAGAAGAGATGAACGTGTTCCCACGGAATAGCTGACCGAAACGAACCTGACGCCAGCAACGAGTACACACTCCGCGGCGTCGAGCCTCCGGACAATGCAACCGATGCGCGCCCGCAAGCCTTCACACTCTCGGTGAGCACTCTGGCAATCCGTTCTGCTGCCGCCTGCACCAACGCATCCGTTGTCGGGAGTATTTCGAGCTGACCCTTCATTGATTCCCGATCGTCAGTGACTGCACAACCGCGGTGAGACTAGACTCATATGATGAGTCGTGGTGCAGCACTTCCATCTCCCTGGACACAAGCTCTGCTTCGGTCTGCAGATGAACGGATTCAACACTGCTCTGTGAAGCCTCACCAACAGTCTTTGCGAGGAGGACACAATCGCCCCGCGCCGATGTGCGGAGGGAGAATTCGCCACCGTTCGTCGAACGGAGCGTGATTGACTCGATACCGCCTGGACGTTTGCCTTGTGGAGTTGTCTCCACGATCTTCAGGGAAATCGCCTTTTCATCCACTCTGAACGTCGCTGCGTATGCACCATCGGTCTTGCCCCGGATCGGGTGAACAAGCACCCAGTGTAATGAGTTCGCGAGCCACCCGGCGCAGAGGAGAGCTTGCGAAAGGCCTGAGTGGCCGGGGGATTCCGTGGATGAGTACTCAATCGTCACTGTGTCAAGAGCAGTGAGATGTGACCTCACTTCAACGGGCTGGAAAGTTTGAGCGAGCAGCGTTCTCCATTGGGCAAGATGGGTCCATGCCATGTCGCCGAAGGCGGTCCGATCCCGGTGCTCATCAACAAACCCGCCCCATGCAACAAGAGACTCGAGAGGGTGCACATCCTCCGATGAATCACTCAGGACCCGATCCGCAATTTGCGTGACTGACAGGAGTACACTGTCTCTTGGATGAACGCTCGCTTTCCAAAGGAGAATGGTGGGAACGTCGGGGACAAGCAACGAAGTGATGACACTCGGGATTTTCCGGGCATCCGTGCCTCTTGCCACGAGATTGATCTCCTCACAGCATACCTGCTTTCCACCGGGCACAGGGAGCGAACATCGCGCCGAAACCCATGCATCCATTGCGGCACGCGATGCCCCGCGGTCGGCGGAAACCAGGAATATCCTGCTCGGGTGGTCAACCGTGACCTGACTGACAATTTCTTCAAGGCCCGAAGCGGTGTCCACTCCCTCAGAGAAGACGATGAAGTTCAGCGAACAGGCCCGCACTACAGGTGAGGATGAGCCGTCGCTGTCGTCGGAAGCTTTCTTCCAGAGCTGCGTCAGTTCCCGCTCGATGGCAGGAACGTCGACTTCTTTCGGTGCATCCAGCAATATGGACTGTTGAATATCGGCCACTGGTAGAAATATACTCAAGAGATGTCAAAATTCCATAACAAAACTCTCCTGTCGAGCCCTGTACGCACGCCTGCGCCAATCAAGAGGTTGAAACTGATTGGCATAGCTTTTATAATAGAATAGGAGGAGGTTGTATCAATCTCAGGGGAACCATGGAAA
>CAYHRX010000688.1:0-1967 GCA_964359075.1 uncultured Chitinophagales bacterium | reverse complement strand
GAAAGATCGGATAAAGGGCGACTATGGCGAAGATTACTTTCAGTCTTGAGGAATTCACGAAGCTTCTGATTTCCAACGAGCTTTTGCCCGGGGAGATATTGCGTCCGAGGGTCCAGGGCGATAAAATCCATTTCATAATACGGACGGAATCGTTCATTTTGCCGTTTATCCCTGCTTCGCTGAGATACGTCAGTTTCAGCGGCAACGACGCGGTGTTCGAGCTTACTATTGTGAGCAGCCATTTGAACAAAGCGGCAAGCTGGCTCAGCCAAATAGTCAAACTCAAGATACCGCCGTATATGAAGCTTGAGTATCCGAGGCTTTATGTCGATGTTGATAAGCTGCTCCAGAGGAATAATATCAGGGTCGTCTGCGTTAAGGACATTACGTTCGAGAACGGCGAATTCACGATTGTAACAGCCGGCGCTTCGGGCTGAGGGGCCTGCCTCGCGAATGTTGATACGGTAACGGATGCAGCAAGGGTAATAAGCGAATCTTACTATGGATGTTCAGAATTCACCGGATGCAACGGGCAAGCGAGCCGGCAGTCAGGGCAAACGGCTTGTCGTTCGGCAGGAGAAGGGGCTGACGATTTACTACGCCTCCGCCTGGCCCGGTTGGAGCGATGTCCTGACTACTTTCATCGCTTTCGTCGTAGTCGCTGCTCTGCTGGCCTTCATGCTTTTCTTCTTTCACCTGCTGGGATCATTCTTCGATGGCTTCTTCGAAATCGCCTGGCTCAACAAGATAATGAGTTTCATTTTCGTCGGCTCCTTCGACTTGTCCCTGGTAGCAATCCTCGCGATCTTTGTGCTCTGGATGCCGTACTTCCTTGTGTACCAGCTCAGCTCGAAGCGAGTCTGGATTGAAGATCGCGTGCTCTGCCACAGCGTTCGCCTGCTCCGGCTCATCCGCCGGACCCGGCGGATTGCCTTTGACCGAATCGTCGAGATCGAAGTCGTTCAGTCCGGCCGGCTTTATCACCTGAAAGCTATCTATGAGATGGACTTGCCCGGATGGTTGTTCTTCATCCTCACCTACTGGAACGAGAAGTTTTCCCGCTGGCCTCTGACCCTCGTCAACGCCTTCCCTACGAGGGACGAAGCCGAATGGCTCCGGAACCAATTGCTCGAATCGGTAACGAAAACTCGGTAACGGGGCTGAAGCGCCTTACCGAGAACGCTTGCGGGGCAGAGAATTTGGAAGGACATGAACTATCTTGGTGGTTCGATAGTCTGTGTCGCCCGACAAAGAGTGGTATCTGTTGGAGTCGGTAGCGCCGTGCCGAATGCTCTTGCAGATGACGGACGGTAGGGATGGAGACAGAGAAAGAGCCTGCCGAAGATAGGTTCAGCAGGCTCGATAGAATGTGCGCCAATTACTGTGTGGTCGAACTGCTCGGGCGTCTTCCGAATGTGCGGACAACCTTCTTGCCTGTTATTTTCGAGGTTCCGCGGGGCGTTTTCATTTCGCCGGTAATTTTCGCCTCAGGCGCCCGGCCTTCTTCGACGGTCTGCTTCGCCTCAGCTATCTGTCCTTCAAAGTTCATCTCGAATTTCTGCTCGCCGAACTCGAGAACGGCCTTGAAGCTCACCTTGTCGCCGTCGAGATTGACCTTTTCCACGGGAATCGTACCGTAAAGAGCGCTAAGGTCGGGGTTGACTTTCAGCCTTTGTTTGCGCGTGCCCTGCTCGGACGTAATATCGAGATTCCACGTCCCGATAAGGGCGGCGCCGACCCGCTTTCCTTCGAGTGTGCCTTCTCCCCGGTCGGACTTGACCACGCCGGAAAGCGCATCAGTCTGCCGGTCGATGCTTCCCTCAAAAGTCGATTCCCATTCCTGGTCGTCCAACTTGGTCTTTCTATTGAAGGTCAGTTGCCCTTGTTCGTACAGGACATCCGAGATGGTATGCTCGACCCGTTCGCTCTTCATTTCGGCTGTGAGCTTGCCTTCCTTGTCGGCCTTG
>CAYHRX010000687.1:0-1980 GCA_964359075.1 uncultured Chitinophagales bacterium | reverse complement strand
GGGTAGTACTGACAGCCGATCCTCGCAACTGCCTCACATCCACGGTGTCGCCGCTGGCGATACAGTTCACGAAGCGAACCATCGCGCTATCCGGCTTTCCGGGCTGTGCAAAGATGTATCGATCGCTCAGCAGAAGGAAGCGGGGATCCGTGGCTGCAAGCCGCGGCACCACAGCCACAGTACCTCGTTGATCGGCACCGAAACTCAGCGTGGCCGTATCTGCGTCCACGGGGTTGCCCCCTGCTTTTACCAGCAGTTTCTTGGCTCCAGCGGAGAATGTCTGGTACGTGCTTACGCTTCCAAAATTGCCCGGCGTAAGATCGGTGAATTGAGAAAAGGCCGGGCCTGGGGCCATGCTGACCGTGAGGGTGGGGAGCGAAGGAACAAGATAGATGAACCTGAACTGGGAATTGTAGTTCGGGATGGCAGGACCGGAGTCGGGGATATCGACGCAACTGCTGAGCAAGAACATCAGCATACTGGCGACAACCAACGGCAACCGGAAAGGTATCCTGGGCCAATTCATGTGTAGATCCTCCTTAGAACAACACGTACATCAATGGGAATTCGGCAAGACTACTGGTGAGGCATACAATGAACAGGTTTCGACCATCTTCTCGACGCGCTCATGCGCCAGGGACTGCATCGTCCCTGACGCATGCAAGCTCGCCTAAGAGAACGTTGCGGTTGACGCCACCTCAATCAGAATCCCATCTTGACTGAGAACACGTGGTTATTCTGGAAGAAGCTGACTGCGCGGAATGCGTAGTCGAACGTCAGGTCCAGATCGCCAACCGGATACTGGATGCCGGCACCCGCAGTGAAGCCGTAGATGAACGATGTCTTGTCGGAGACCGTCAGAGCGCTGTTCTTCCTGGCTTCGGCAAGGTTGTATCCGCCGCGTACGAAGAATGTGTTGTCGTAGCTGTACTCGGCGCCGAGCTTGTACTCATCCACAGAGAAGTTGTTGTTCTGGAACATGCCGGTGATGTTCAGGCCGTTCTGCTCGCCGACGTCAACAGCGTATGCGAGTCCGATCTCGATGGTCGAAGGAAGCTCGAACCCTGCTGCAGTGACGCGGTAGAAGTTGCCCGGACGGAGGACGTCCTGCACCTGGCCCTGTCGCAACAAGCCGTCACCTTCGAACCGCATCTGCGGCCCGATGTTCTTCACGGCAACACCGACACTCAGGCCACTCACACCTCCAAGGCCGCTGTACTGCACGCCTGCGTTGAAGCCAAACCCCGTCGCGTTCACCTTGTCGAACCGCTCCGAGATCAACGTGAACGTTGCACCGACGGAGACCCGGTCGGTGAGCAGGCGAGAATACGTCAGACCCAGGTTCACGAGGGTCGGGCTGAATGTACCGCCCGTCCCATCCGGCTGGTCTTCGGTCGTAATGGCGATGTCACCGACAGAGATCGACTTGAGGCTGATACCGATGGTGCCGAAGCCCTCGAAGCCTGCACTGACCGCAACATACTCCACGCCGATGTCGGCAATGTAGTTCATATGCGAGAACATCGCATTGGCATTGTGCTTGGCCCGCGCAAGACCTGCCGGGTTCCAGAAGATTGCCTCAATGCCGCTGGTGGTTGCGATGCTCGATCCGCCGAGCGCGATATCCCGGGCACCCACGGGGATCAATAGCTCGGGCGCTGCGTTGGTGCCGACCCTGTTTTCACCTCCTGCAAAAGCTGTCATGGAAACGACCGCTGCAAGAAGGAACAGGCGGGCAACGCTCCACGTCTTACGTACTGGCTGTTTCATTTGCTGCTCCTTTTAATATTTTCGTTCTTAGAAGTTGTCCAGGTATTGCTGTTCCTGGATGACGACCAGCTTCAGCGTTTTGGTACCGAGGTCGACGCCCGCCGCGTCCTTCAGCGTCATGTACACGATGTAGAGCCCGCTCGCGACGGGGAGGCCGTTGGTGTTGCTGAGGTCCCAGGTCATGAACTGCGTTGCGTCGTCCTTCACCAA
>CAYHRX010000686.1:0-1984 GCA_964359075.1 uncultured Chitinophagales bacterium | reverse complement strand
GGCAGTCATTTGGAAAGAACAGACCGCCATCGGCCCGTATCTCAACTTCAGGCACCAGCTTCTGGAGGTCGGCGTTTTCGAGAAAGAGCGCGCCTATCCCCACCCTGTGAGCGAGTTCCGCTTCTTTGAGCTGGATTTGGCGACCCAACTCCGTGCGGAAGAGATTCAGCAACCCTCTTTTGGTGAACTCGAAGTCCATCCCGTCGAGCCTTGACATCTCTTCATACAGCCTGAGGCTTTCAATGCCAAGATCGCGCAGCAATGGCACTGACCTTTTCACATTCTTATCCGTGCAGGAGCTGCGGAACCTCCAGGCCCACGAGATGAAGTCAAGATCAAGTCGCGGCTTGATGTAAAACGGGCTGACCGGATTAAGCATCCATTTCAGTCCCTGCGAGATAATCCCCGGTGCAGCGAGAGGCACGAAGTGGCTCGGACAAACATAGCCCGCGTTGTGCAGCGAGCATCCGTTGCCGATCTCGCCTTTGTCGATGATGGTAGACTTGATGCCATGTTGCAGCAGGTAGTACGCGGTGCACAAACCAATTGCTCCACCGCCGATGATGAGGATGTTGGAACGCGAATCCATAGAGCTCACTGAAGAGTCCCTGCCGTAGAGAGAGAAACGAAGCGATAATGGAGAGAACGACCTACTGTGGAGTCTGTTCTACTTCAAACCTGAACAAAGTCTCGATCGGAAACTTTTTCGAGGCGTTCAATAGCTCAATGCCGACGATCTCATCTGCATCTGTTGTGTCAATGCTGACTCCCTCCTTTAGTTCAACCGCTCCGGTCGGTTTCTTCTGAGAGAGTTCGATGTAGGCGCTATCGGTTTCTTTGTCATAGAAGATCTTCATTGCGATCGCCTGCCTTTCAATGGGTAACTTGTTACTACTGTGATCCCGTCTGATTCGATAACGAATACGGTTTTCAACGGATAGCCGTACTTTGACTTGAATCGATCTTCTGTCACTTCGATCCGGCCAGAGACACTTCCCGCATGAGACAGGTACTTTGTAATGGACTCAACAACATCCGGCTCAGCAATACGATAGAGGTCTATTCGTCTCCGAGCGTGTCTCGAAAAAATGATCTTCATCTCCCTCCATAGTACAGATTGATACAGGGATTGTCAAGTTAATGTCAGATCACCTGAAACCCATGCTTATACGGATCCCGATCATCGATGAAGATCGTGTTGAACCCGATGACCCTTGCCCAGCCTTCGATGCTCGGAATAATCGCTTTCCTGTCACCAACCATTGTCTCTGCCTCAACACGACCGCGGAACAGACTCCCGATGATGCCCTCATGCACGAACTCATCGCCGACCTTCAAGTTCCCTTTGGCGACAAGCTGCGCCATCCGGGCACATGTGCCCGTGCCGCACGGGGAGCGGTCAATCGCATGGTCACCATAGAACACCGCGTTGCGTCCGTGCGCCTGAGGGTGCTTCGGCGTTCCAGTCCATTGGATGTGACTGAGCCCTTCGATATCCTTGTCCAACGGGTGTGCAATCGGGTACGCCTTGCTCAACCGTTCGCGCAGAACCGGACTGAGGCGAAGGATGTCTCCCGCTGTCAGCCCGTCCAGACTCCTGAAATTCTCCTGCGGGTCAACGATTGCGTAGAAGTTTCCACCGTACGCCACATCGACCGTCAACTCACCATAACCCGGACAATCGACTTTCAATCCGGTGGAGTGCAGGAACGCTGGGACATTCACAATCCTCACCGACTCGACATGGCAGTCTTTCATTGTGTAGTGCGCTTCGACGATCCCGGCCGGGACTTCGAGCCGCAGCTTGCCCGGCGTCTTCGGCTGCACAAGTCCATGCTCGATCATCACCGTAACGGTGCCTATTGTTCCATGTCCGCACATTGGCAGACAACCGCTCGTCTCGATGAAGAGGATTCCGATATCAGTATCGTCTCTCGTTGGAGCATAGAGGATACTGCCGGACATCATATCATGCCCACGCGGC
>CAYHRX010000685.1:0-1987 GCA_964359075.1 uncultured Chitinophagales bacterium | reverse complement strand
AAATCACCCGTGGCATTTGAACATCATCATACTTTCCTAGCTAAACTCTCTGTCCATATAACGGGGTGAATTCCGTGAAAAGGGTTACACTCATATTGCTGTTTGTACTTGGCACTCCCATTCTATCCCGGGCACAGTCGAATATGTGGTTTACGGCTTACTACCCGACTTGGGCGATGGCGTCACTTGGAAGTAGTCCTCATGCAATACCACCGTCGGAGATAAGTTGGACTGGGATAACCCATGTCGTTCACTTCATGAGCAAAGAGAATATTGATTCCACCACCTCACCTTATTTCACGATAGTCACCAATCCAAACGACTCGATAGAAATCCAGTATAACGGAATAGCCAACCCGCTTTGCGGTCCACCATGCTGGACCGACTATCAGGGGCAACTAATAACGTACGCTCATCAGAATGGCGTGAAAGTTCTCATTGATGTTCATGCAGTGCACCCTGCCGGTTTAAATTTTGTCGCCGCTGACTCGGTCAGGACGGATGTCTTTGTTGATGCTGTGGTAAGCTATTGTGAGCGGAAGGGCTACGACGGAGTTGAGATAGACTGGGAGGGTTGGCAAGCGCCAATAGCACCACGAGACGACGTATCGCGTCTGACTCGCCGCTTCAGGGCCCGGCTTGACAGAATGAATCCGTCTGGAATTCTGGTCTATGCGCCAGGTATTTTTGATACTGATACATACGATACGGCATTCGATGCTATGATTGATCAATACAACTTGCAGATGTATGGTTATGGTCAGGTATGGAATCCAACGGTTCAATCGAACTCGGTGTGGTGGAATGCGCCTCTTCGCAGAGGTGCTGATTGCCCTGGCTCGGAAGCGAAAGCCTATGACACACAGGGTCCATTGCAGTGGATTGCGGGAGGGCATGACCGATTGAAGATGGGGATCGGTATACCTTCTTTTGGATACGTTTACAAAGGTCAAGACCAGCTTTGCGTTGCAATAGATCAACGTGCGGGATACTCTAAGTATCAAGAGGTCACGAGCTTGGTGTACAACGGTGGCACGAAGGGTTGGGACGATGTTGTGAAGGAGTCGTACATCACCGGCATAGCCCTCTACGATCAGGGAATCCCTGGATCCTATGAGAAGTTCGGTGTGTCGGCGGGAATGAAATTCTTCGCCACGTACGAAGATTCACAAAGCATAATGGAGAAAGTAAACTGGGCAAGGGGCCAAGGCTTTGGCGGTTTCATGATGTATGATCTGACAATGGACTTGGATGGTTCCAGACCTTTCGGAGAAAGAAATCCACTGCATAATGCTGTTGTGACTGCGCTCGGACACGAGCCACTTCCGCCACCTGTACCAGTGCTGTCCTCCCCCTCAGATAGTGCGATCGGTGTGGGAACGGACCCTATACTCAGCTGGAACGCTTCCATTGTAGCGACTTCGTATCGACTGCAAGTCTCCACCGACTCGACCTTCTCAAGTTCCCTCATAGACAAAAACGGGATCGGTGCGGCATCCTACAATCTCACCAGCCTTTCCTACAATACAACATACTACTGGCGTCTTAATGCGACAAATGCGGTGGGTGCCAGCGATTGGTCAACTGTCTGGAGTTTCACAACAGTCGCGGCGCCTGCACCTTCTATCATCGTGTCTGATGATTTTAGCTCTTTTACCCTGAACACCGACCGTTGGACGTTTATTAATCCATTGGGTGATGCCACATTGACCATGACGGGCACAAACACACAGGATGCGCGTGTCTCAATCTTCGTTCCTGCGGGTGCACCACACGACGTCTGGAGTGGTGGTAATTATGCTCCCAGGATTATGCAACCAGCGAACAATACTGACTTTGAAGTTGAGGCGAGGTTTGAATCGCCGCTCACTGCCGGACATCAATTCCAGGGGATTCTCGTCCAAGCGGACAGCATGAATTACATCCGGTTTGATTTTGTGACTGATGGTTCTACCACGAACATCTTTGCAGCGACGTTTCTGGACGG
>CAYHRX010000684.1:0-1990 GCA_964359075.1 uncultured Chitinophagales bacterium | reverse complement strand
GTGGCGGCTCGCAACGGCGGTTTGCCTAAACTGCTTGTGAGAAGTCAAGTACAAAATGTTCTTTGATAAAGATTTTTCTAGTCATCGTGTCACGAGAAGTAGCTCATATTGAAGAGCTAATTCATTCTTCCTCGGTGTCGGGGCGCACTGCCCCGATGGCGCCTAGGGACTCAGTTGCTGAGGACGCGTGGCCTCCCGGTTGATAAGCTGTTCGACCTAAACTTGCTTACGTCACAGTCTGCTTCAGGTGAGCAGGCGACACATGGTCTGATCCGGTCCGAACAGCCCGGGAGAGGCCCGAAGATGATCTGTTAGTCGAGGCGTGGTCCGCGTTCAGCGGAGACCCTCCAGAGAGCATGATCGCTTCGCGCGTCCCGGCATCTGGTATGATGCTCTTGGTTTTGAAACTGCTGTCCCGTGGTGTGCAGGGAACTGTTGCTCTCAATCATAAAGACAAGCGGCTTCAGGCGGCCGACTTGCGGGCCGCTTTCAGTTGGGCATATTGGTTCTCCAGTTGTTGTAGTTCTTCGAGGGTATCGTTGCGCAGTTCGTATGCATGCTGGCCTCGCTCCATGGAGACGATCAGTTGAAGGAGCTGTGGGGTTGCTGCAACGACATTCTTGACGTGCCGGCGTCGCTTGAGCTGGCGACGCAGATACTTGATGCGCACCTCAGGGACACGCTTGGCGGTCTCCTCTGTCATCTTGTAGATGATCCAGCGCAGACGGGGATTGCCAATGTGAGACAGATGCCGACTGCCAGTATACCGGCCAGATTGATGCAGCCGGAGGTTGAGTCCCGCGAGTTTCTCAATGTGCTTGTAATGGGAGTAACGACTCAAATCGCGGACCTCAGCCAGGAAGAGGGCACCGAGCCGATTGCCAACGCCGGAGAGTGAAGTGATGCGGGCAAACTGGGGCAGTTCGTTGGCGCGGGCGATGAGTTCGTCCAGCACGCGATCGAGTTGCGTTTGGAGAGTCTCTACAAGTGCCAGGTATGCGTCAAGGGTGAGTCGATCGGCGAGGCGTTCATGGCTTTGTCGGGCAACGCCAATGGTGCGGCGAGCTTGTTGCTGCAGGGCTTCCAGTGTCGATCGCCCGAGTTGACGGCGGGAGATCTGTTCGATGCGCAGCGATTCGGCGCAGAGGTCGAGATGGAGGAACTCATCGGGGAAGAGAGAGTTCTTCAACAGATGCATGGCCGTCTGGGTGTCGGGTTTGAGGATGTGAAGGAACTCCGGGAAGACTCGATCCAAGAGAGAGCGAATGCGAGCCCGATTGTGAGCCAGGTCTTGGCGCAGCTTGTCATAGGTGATAGCTAACTGGTGCATGGCATTGGTGTGGGGGTTGAACGACTCGTAGCGGTGGAAGGCGCCCCGCTGAGCGATGGTGGCAACGAGAAAGGCATCTTTTGGGTCTGTATGAGAAAACTCCAGGTTCATCACGGGTCGGGCATGATGAGTGCTCAGTGGCGAGACGAGCGCCACCGTATAGCCACGGCTGTGGAGGTAGAAGGCGAGTGTCTCCCAGAGGTTACAGGAAGTCTCGATGGCAAAGACAACATCCCCGGGTTGATGCGCAGGAATGATCTTCGCGAGACGACGCCAGAGGATCTCGTGGTAGCCCGCGGCGCTTGCAGGGAAGGCGAATGAGTTGCCCTGCTGGGTGCCGGTCATATCGACGACCGCAGCTTGATGGTTGAGCTTGGCAGGATCGATGCCGATCACGATCTTTCCCTGAAGCATTTGACGGTTGGTTTGGAATCGTAGGTGGTTCATGGTGTGCCTCCTTGCGATGGTTGGACATTCGACATCCAAAGATCGGCAAGCAGACAGTCTTTGGCAACCATGACCGGGGCTCGAGGGGATGACCGCATCTGCGGTCTTTCCCCTCCCCCCTTGTTGTAACATAGACATCGTTATGCGCAACGCAGCGTAACCGACATTATCGTGCGCCACAGCGAACCATAACCCGGTATCAACATCACGTGC
>CAYHRX010000683.1:0-1992 GCA_964359075.1 uncultured Chitinophagales bacterium | reverse complement strand
CAATGGTATTGCCGAAGTATTCATCCGTCAGCGATTACTGAAGCGCTTCAAGGGTGTATGACATGAAACGAAAGCTCATCGGCACATCGTTCGTGACGTTGACCGCAGTGGCGGCATTTGCCATTATTGCCGCTGTCATCCTTGTCATGGGGACGATCGTGATGAATGGTGCAGGGATTCTCTCATGGGAATTCCTCACCGCGGCACCGACGGAGGGAATGACGGAGGGCGGAATTTTTCCGGCAATCATGGGGACGGCGCTGCTTGTCATCATCATGTCCATTGTCGGTGTTCCGGTTGGGACGATCACAGCAGTCTATTTGAGTGAGTACTCGAAACAAACGTCGATTCTCGCCCGGTCGATACGCTTTGCTGTCAACACACTTGCAGGAGTTCCGGCAATCGTGTTCGGGTTGTTTGGGTTGGGGTTCTTTGTCCAGTTCGTTGGCTCCGGCATGGACAAGCTCTTCACGGACGGTGTGCAGTTGAAATGGGCCCAACCCAATATCCTCTGGGCAAGTCTGACGATGGCACTGCTGACGCTGCCAGTCGTGATTGTGTCAGTTGAAGAAGCGATCAAGGCGGTCCCAGCGGACTTGCGCGCAGCAAGTCTCGCGCTCGGTGCGACGAAGTGGCAAACAACGTGGAACATCGTGATCCCGAACTCCCTGACCGGAATTCTAACTGGAGGAATCCTGGCCGTTAGCCGGGGAGCAGGTGAAGTGGCACCCATTCTTTTCACAGGTGCTGCGTACTTTCTTCCCCAACTTCCAACATCCCTCTCCGATCAGTTCATGGAACTGGGGTATCACGTGTACATCATGTCCACTCAGTCGACGAATGTGGAGGCAACGAAGGGGATTCAGTATGCGACGACGCTGGTGCTCTTGTTGCTCACATTCATGCTGAACTTCTCGGCGATCTTCGTGCGCTCGCGTGTCCGCGGACGACAGATGCGATAGCGGGTTGTCAACGCCATGAAATTGCCACGAGTTTCAAAGCCTGTGTGACGTGGGCACGTAGCTCCGAAATCATAGTCAGTCTGAGCGCAGCGAACGACATGAGCGAAGTCGAAGACTACTCATGGCACACCTTTCGACTCCGTCTCGCCAAGAGCGGGCGAGACTGCGCTCAAGGTGACGCAGGCTTAGGTCGCTTCGGCATAACGTAGCGGCGGATTATCATGCGCTCTTTGAGCGTTAAGCCAACTCAAACAAACATTCTTATCAGGCGTCTGCAAGGTGATGTCATTGACAGTGAACGGCCATCCAAAAATTAGAACGAAGAATCTTAACCTGTACTACGGGGAGAAGCAGGCGCTGAAGAACATCAGCATAGATATTATGCCGAACCAGGTGACGGCATTCATCGGACCCTCCGGCTGTGGAAAGTCAACATATCTCCGAAGCCTGAACCGCATGAACGAGCTTATCGACGGCGTCCGCATTGACGGGAAGGTGATGATTGATGATATTGACATCTACGACAAGTCCGTCGATGTAGTAGAGTTGAGGAAGCGAGTCGGGATGATCTTTCAGAGGTCCAACCCATTTCCAAAGTCCATCTACGAGAATGTCGCTTACGGGCCAAAGATCAATGGAGTCCGGGACAAACGGAAACTGAATGAGATCGTTGAGACGAGCCTTCAGCGCTCTGCTCTGTGGAATGAGGTGAAAGACGATTTGAAGAAGAGCGCCTTTGCGCTTTCAGGCGGACAGCAACAGCGGCTCTGCATTGCTCGTGCCTTGGCCGTCGATCCGGCTATCCTGTTGATGGACGAGCCTGCGAGCGCCCTCGACCCGATTGCCACGACGAAGATCGAGGAGTTGATTTATGAGTTGAAACAGAACTACACCATCGTTATCGTCACCCATAACATGCAGCAGGCGGCACGGGTGTCGGATGTGACGGCATTTTTCTACCTTGGCGAGCTGATTGAGGCGGGGGGGACACGCAAGATTTTCACCAACCCTGAGAAGAAGCAGACTGAAG
>CAYHRX010000682.1:0-1995 GCA_964359075.1 uncultured Chitinophagales bacterium | reverse complement strand
AGGATGGCGAGCTCGCCCCGTTTGCACCGGATACGATCCTTCATAACGCAAGCAAGCTGTTCAAGAATAGGCCAGGCATGGAACTCCACGCACTCGGTGAATTGGAGTTCTTTCTCCTCAGCGAGCCGAAGTCTCCCATTTATGTCTCGTCGAAGCAACGAGGCTACCACGCTTCGGGGCCTTTTGTGAAGAGCGGGTTGATCCTTGACGAGATGGTTCGCTACATTGCCCAGATCACAGGAGCGGTGAAGTATGCCCACAGCGAAGTGGGATACGTTGAGAGCGTGCGGAGCGATCTCGAAGAGATTAAGGAGAAGCAGGCGGAGCAGCTGGAGATTGAACTCCTGCCGACACCTGTGGAAGAGGCTGCCGATAACCTTGTGCTCGCCCGGTGGCTCATCCGGAACGTTGCGTACAGACACGGCTGTGTTGCAACGTTCACCCCAAAACTCGAAGAGGGCGTTGCCGGTAACGGCCTGCATGTGCACATGGAGTTGATACAGAATGGCAGGAACATAATGGTTGATGAGAAAGGGAAGGTCTCTGTGTGTGCAAAGAAAGTGATCGGTGGGTTGTGTAGGTACGCCGACTCGATGACTGCATTCGGCAACACGGTGTCGTCAGCCTATCTGCGGCTTGTGCCGAACCAGGAGGTGCCGACGCGCATCTGCTGGAGTGACATGAACCGCAGCGCCATGATCCGCGTGCCGCTCGGATGGTCGAAGGTGAACAACCTCGCCCAGCGGCTCAATCCGCAGCAGAAGAAGCGGCTCGATGGGAGCGAAGGCCGACAGACGGTGGAGCTTCGAAGTCCCGACGGCAGCGCACTTGTGCACCTCCTCCTGGCAGGAATCACGATGGCTGCGGACTGGGGCCTGGCGAACGATGAATCACTCAAGCTTGCCGATAAGCTCTATGTGTCCGGCAATATCTTTCAGGACAGCAAGTTGCTCAACACACTTGCGGCGCTTCCAACAAGCTGCGTCGAGTCGTCGCGTATCCTCCTCCAGAAGAGAAACATGTATGAGCGCGACGGGGTGTTCCCGCCCAGCATTGTTGAGTACGTAGCGAAGATGCTGCAGTCGGAGAATGACGAGAACATGAATCGCACGCTCGTCGACCTTCCCGCCGACGACCGGCTGCACGAAACACGTAAGATCATGCATAAAGACCTACACAGGCACTGAGATGACAACGCAAGCCGCAATAGAAGACTTCCTTTCGAGTGAGACATTCGCCGTTGTCGGAGTCTCACGCAAACAGAGAGGCTTTGGATACACTGTGTACAACGACCTGAAGGATAAAGGCTACAAAGTCTATCCGGTCAATCCAAACACAGGGACGATTAACGGAGAGCGATGCTATCCCGATGTGCAGTCTCTGCCAGTCAAGGTCGACTGTGCTGTTCTCGTCGTTCCCCCGTCAGGTACGGAACGGGTGGTGCATGACGTTGCTGAGGCGGGCATCCGGCGCGTATGGATGCAACAGGGGGCGGAGTCGGATGCAGCGATCAAGTATTGTGAAGAGCAGGGGATCAGCGTTGTGTCTGGAGAGTGCATCATGATGTTCCTGACGCCGAGGGCGTTCCCCCATAACATGCACCATTGGGTGCGGGGAGTGATTGGGAAGTTGCCGCAATGATCCACAAATGACGTTCGGAGGGATTGTATGAGCAGACAGACAACCGTTGATATCAGCCAGCTCTCGTGTCCGCTTCCCATCACCGACTACAAGCACGTTCTTCTCGCTCACGGTGGCGGCGGCAAGCTCACGCAGCAGATGATTCAGAAGATGTTCCTCTCGCAGTTCCGGAATGAATATCTCGAGCCTCTCCACGATGGTGCGGTCTTCTCTGTGAACGGTACAAGACTCGCGTTCTCCACGGACTCCTACGTGGTCAATCCCATCTTCTTCCCCGGCGGGACCATTGGCGAGCTTGCGGTGAACGGCACTGTGAACGCCACCGACATCAAGATCGGGGGCACTTCGATTTCC
>CAYHRX010000681.1:0-1997 GCA_964359075.1 uncultured Chitinophagales bacterium | reverse complement strand
TCCTTTATGGTTGCGAATTTAACCACTCTTGAGGTGCCAAATGGCACTATTTCACCAGCATCATTTTCTTCAGGAATGACACCTCGCCTGCGGTCATCCTGTAGAAATACAATCCGCTGGCAAATCCTGTTGCATTGAACGAGGCTTTGTAGTACCCCGCCGTTTTCGTCTCATCCACAAGCAGCGCGACTCGCTGACCGAGCACATTGTAGACCTCAAGACGGACTTGCGATTCTCTTGGAACAGCATACTCGATGTTCGTCGTTGGGTTGAATGGGTTCGGGTAGTTCTGGTCCAGCGCGAACTCCTTCGGCAATGGTTTCTCAGTTACGCCTGTGAGCACATCAACTTGAATGCCTTCCGTGAAGTGTATCGTTCCATCCAGATCGATTTGTTTGAGTCTATAGTACCACTGCCCAACCGATGCTGAATTATCAACATACGAATAGGAATGTGGTTCTATGGTTGTCCCATGACCCGGGATGAAGCTGTTCGGAATCGTCTGGTAGTTGCTCTGGTTGCCTTGTGATTTCTGGATTTCAAAGCCGTAGTTGTTCGTCTCCGTTAGGGTTGTCCAATCCAACCGTACTCGGTTCTGACCTAGCACGGTCGCCGTGAAGCTGGAAAGCTGGATGGGAAGAGGAACCTCTCCTGTGCTGTCCTGATAGAAAGGTGGGGTCCCAGTGAAGTCAAGACCACCAATCTCAAAGTACCATTCACCCAAAGGAACAGAATTCGTAAGAGCGAAGCTCCCTGTTCCAGACCCACCTGAAAACGTAACCGTAAACAATGTGTTCTCTGATCCGTTTGCCCAAGAGATGCTGCTATTGTTTGCACCTGCGAACTTTTGGTAGCTGTAGGAACCAAGAGTGCCTACTGCTCCTTGCTTCGCGATGCCATAAGTGGTTGTGACTGATCCAAGACTAACACCATACGATGCAAGCCAACGTATCGTTACCACCACATCAGAGAAAAGGCCCGACACCGCACCACCTATTGGCCTTGCCTTCACTTCAAGCGTGCCTGCGCTTGGGTTGAATATTCCCGCCTGCACTGTCTGACCCGAAGCGGATCCATACAACATGGAAACTGCTAACACTATCGCGACAGAGATTGTCAATGACTTCATGGTAAATCCTCCTCCAGAGACATTTATCACGGCACCTGTGTTGCCCTTGTTTGAGTTATGTCGGAACCACCAATGTTTACGAGAATGGTAGATCGATCATTTCCTGCACCTGAGTACTTTACAACCCCGTTCATGTTGGTATCTTCGGCGTAGTATCCGCTGACTGTTGCAGTGATATCACCCCCCCCTATTCTCACAAGTATCAAGGCCCGATCATTTCCAGCACCACTATATTTCAATGTTCCATTACCGTTTACATCTCCAGCGTACATTGTGAACCTTGTCCCGACCTTCACCATCGGACTGATGCCGTAGGCTTTCGTGCTGTCTGTGGAGAAATCATACACTGTTGGCGACGTGCTCCCATCTGACTCTTGCGCAGTTGAGCACATAACACCCAAATGGTTGCGATGTCGCACGACGAAATAGTACTGACCGCTAAGCGTCGTATCAAACTCAACATAGCTCTTCGTTGTATCCGAGAAATTGCGGATAGTGCCGTTAGTAAGGAGCCAGGCGGGGGCGAACTTTCTCGTCGTCGAACCGGCTGTGGTTGCAGCATTGCGCAACTCTATGTTCACACTATCCACAGCAAGGGCAGGAATCGGGGTTACGCCGAAGTGCGTAGCAAGAGTTCCAGATGTCCTTAGAGTGTTGACCATAGAATCACCTGCGGCAACGTACGGACCCTGCAGGAACACCTTCACGCTTGCGCGGATCTTATCCGTATAGAATGGAGCAAACAGAACCGTGTCGATACTTGCAGGCCACCCGAAATTGGATGTATCAGCGCGATCAAAAATACGAGCTGCGATTTCACTTGGTGTGTATACACCAAAATCATTATGGGTTGCTACCACCGGAATGG
>CAYHRX010000680.1:0-1998 GCA_964359075.1 uncultured Chitinophagales bacterium | reverse complement strand
TCTGGGTCTGCAGTCACAGGCCGTTGAATGGGCGACGATCGAACCCATCGAGTCCCGTGAGGTGTTGCTTCCCCTCTCGAAGGGAGCACAAAAATGGTGGACTGCATCACGTGTGCGGCCTTTGCGCGTTCGCATTACTGGCCCATCGTCCATCCGTGCGGAGTTTCGGCTTCTTGTCTCTTCAGAGTCAGTATTGCCGGGAGGCTATGTTATTCAGGTGTCGCTCGATGGTAAGCCAACGTACTGGGAAGTATTCAGAGCAACCAAGGATCCCGACGTGGCTCTCCCGGGTGTCATTGTTGGCGACCGGGATAGATATGAGTTTGAAGTTCCAGGGGGAGATCACATGATCGGGGTTTCGCTTCTTGGTGGCATCAGTGACAGCATGGTGGTGCGAATTCGCAACTCGGAGCCGGCATCTCCTGAATATGACGAGGAGAATAAATGAGCAACAGAAGATGGAAGGAGTGTGCGCTAATAATGTGGGTGTGTTACTCAGGCCGTCGGCCCGTCGTGCGTGGAAGCGTATTCGTTTTCCTGGTGCTCATGACGGTAGTTGACAAGCCACAGCTTCACGCACAGACAAACGGCTGGAATACTCGATGGCGCGGCAAGATCGGGATGGAGAGGGACGACAACATATTCCACCTCTCAACGAGTCAAATGCTCAAGATGGGAACCGCAGACACGCTGTTCCGCCAGAGCGGGCGATATAATGACATGAAGAGTATTGAGGATGTTATTATCCCTGTGTCTCTCGAGTTCGAAGCATCGATTGGGAATGGGATCTCCAGCCTTCCGCTCTCCCTCCAGGCTGAGGTTGAGTATCAGCCGTACACCAGAAATCCCAAACGGAGCCATTTCGTACTCGGTGTCACCGCGCAGCAGAAGGTCTCCGAGCGAGGGAGGATCCGTTTGCGTTCGGAGTACATCCCGTCATTGTTCTGGAAGAACTACCTCGCTGATGCAACTGATCTTACGGGAAAGGTCAATGAAGGGGAGAGGATTTATAGGCCGGCAACGTACAGAGAATGGGATGTCAGTCTGGATTACAAACACCATTTCGAGGGAATGCTCCATTGGCTCTCGGGGATGGCGGTTGTCGGATACCGTGCCAGAACATACGACGACCCATTCCCGGGAAGGAACCAAAGGGGACTGCGTGGTACTGCGGAGTTGGAGTTCGACTTCACCAAAAGGTGGAGTGCGGAGGTGGGCTTTGTGTATGAATCCGTGAAAAGTCCGGTCGCGGAGGAAATCATGATTCTGGACGAACCGGATTATATGATGGACTTCAACAACGACCTCGATGTGGCAGACCACAATCGACGCACGGTTCAGCGTGTCGATCGGTCACGAAGCGATGGACTCATCCACGTTGCTACGACAATCAAACCACTCAAGAAACTCACACTGCAAGCGCAGTTTGAACACCTGCGACGACATTACAACTCCCAAGAACCCATCGACCCGGCCAACAGAGGGCGTGTCGACAATCGGAATTCGTTCGAGCTTGGCGTTGACTACAACCTTGTTTGGGGGTTGCACATCCAAGCAAAGTACAGTCTTGAGAAACAGATGACAAACACCCCCGGCGACCCGGAATCTCTCGGCGAGACGTTGGACTATGAGGTGAGAACGCTCGCTGTGGGGCTGAAGTGGCGGTTCTGAACATCATTCATAATATCGTGAGGAGAAGTATGGGTGTTCTTCGTGTATCCTTCGGTGTGGGTGTGATGAGTCTTGTGTGCATGGCGGGCACGTCAAATGCGCAAACTGCCTGGCAATGGCGTAATCCCCTGCCTCAAGGGAACCGTCTCAATGGGGTTCACGTGTTTGACGCCAATACCGCGGTTGCCGTTGGTACGGCGGGGACAGTCCTGAGGACTACGAATGCCGGTGCCTCGTGGGCAACTCAACATTATGCTGGTGGTACTACCGACAACCTCCGGGGTGTAGTCTTCACCGACGCAGGTATGGGCATTGCAGTTGGAGAGA
>CAYHRX010000679.1:0-1998 GCA_964359075.1 uncultured Chitinophagales bacterium | reverse complement strand
GCTCTGGCCTGAATGTCAGCAGTGAGGCGCGGACAACACTCCTCGTCCAGATGCGTGACCCCACCGATCCACCGACAGAAAAGGTTCATGAGTCGCGGGGCCAGGGAATGATGCTTCGTGGGATCGATCCGTCGGCTGTTCTCCGCGGCGTCAGTTAGAGAAGAGAAGCTTCGCGCGTGACGGTGCGTGTCCGACGAGCTCACACGTATGATCTCGTGGCCAATCTCATGAAGCCGGCCAATCGACAAGGTGATTGGCCTTTTCTATGTGTGCCGTGCAGTATCATCAGCTTGGAGGTTCAAGTCCTCTCGTAACCGAACGCAAGCCGGGTTATGCAGCCGAGTGCAGGGTGTCCACCGGGAGGTGGAATCTGAAGGGCGCAAGGCGAAACTTCGGCACGAAGGGGAAGCTGATGATATGACCACGGGAGACCTCATACAGTCCGTTGTGAGGGAGGGAGGCGCGCAAGCCGAAACTGAAGCAACGGTCAGCGATGCTATAAGTCGATGACGAAATGCAGAGCGATGCTGTATGAGGAGTCAGAGGAGTTCATAGTAGCGTCAGAATCTCTGATGAAAGTCAGAGTGACCCCTATCCCGACTTCAATGGGACAGGAGACGTGAAGGGACTCTGCTGTAAGGAAACATCAGGAGTCTGTGGTTGAAGGTAGCAGGCGAAGGATTGTCCAAGCAACGTGGGCTAAAGACTCGCTTAAAAGGTCACAGGCATCCGATGTTGGCGGAAAAAAAACAGGTGAACAGCTTGAAGAAGCGAAAGTGGTATAGTCTGTATGACAAGGTCTATGCGCTGCCGAACCTTGAGCGGGCGTGGGAGAAAGTGCGCTCGAATAAGGGGGCGGGAGGCGTTGACCGACAGACCATAGCAAGCTTCGAGCGGAACAAGGAGCAACAGCTTTTGGAGTTGCACCGGTTGTTGCGGGAGAAGCGGTATCGACCGCACGCGCTGCGACGGGTGTATATTCCGAAGGCAAACGGAGAGCAACGGCCGTTGGGGATACCGACAATACGGGACAGGATCGTTCAACAGGCGTTACTGAACATCCTGGAACCGATCTTCGAGCCGCTGTTCCATGAGCACAGTTACGGATTTCGTCCGCAACGAAACGCCCACCAAGCCATCACGCACGTGCGGAAAGCAGTGCGTGAAGGCAAGGAGTGGATCGTCGATGTGGACATATGCAAGTATTTCGACACGGTGAACCACGAACTGCTCTTGGATGCAGTCAACGAAGAAATCTCTGACGGAAGTATTCTCCGGCTGCTCCGCATGTTCTTGGAATCTGGTGTGATGGAGAACGGGATACGGATGGAGACAAAGAAAGGGACACCGCAAGGAGGCGTCATCAGCCCGCTGTTAGCCAATATTTATCTCAATCGGTTTGATTGGGAGATGGCACAGGCGGGGTACGACGTGGTACGCTATGCAGACGACTTCGTTGTCTTGTGTGCGAGTCAAGAGGAAGCACAACGAGCCTACGAAGCAGTCAGGAGTATCATCGAGGGGAAACTGCGACTGCAGCTTCACCCCGAAAAGACACGCATCGTACACCACAAGGAAGGAACGTTCGATTTTGCCGGGTTCTTGGTGCATCGGAGGTATCTTTGGCCACGCATCAAGAGTCTCAACAACTTCAAAGACCGAGTGAAGGTTCTGATTCGGCGTCAACAACCGAAGAACGTGGGAGAAGTCATTCGTGACCTCAACTATGCGCTTCGGGGGTTTGGCAACTACTTCCGCGTGGCGGATGTGAAAGGACTCTTTGAGGAATTAGACGGCTGGATACGGATGCGAGTACGGTGTTTTATGGAAAAGAAGAAAGCCGTCAAACACCAGAACTCTCGCATCTCAAACGACTTTCTGGCTTCATTGGGTCTTGTCTCTCTTTCGACTCTCAAAGCTGAATACCTGTTGCTCCCTGCAATGGGGCAACCTTATGCCGCTTTACGGCATCCCGTACAGCGGGACAGGAAAGCCGTA
>CAYHRX010000678.1:0-2003 GCA_964359075.1 uncultured Chitinophagales bacterium | reverse complement strand
TGCTGCTGTCGACATACTTCTGGATGACGCCCTGCATCTTTACACGGAAGTATGGGTCGATATCATGCGCCGTCACGACATAGTCGGGCAGGTTCTCATCATCGCCGAAAATCCGTTTGATGAGCGGGTGATAGACCTTGTACTCGGAGAACGTGTCACCATCGTGGTTCTTCACGCGGCGGCGGTAGCTGGTGCAGAAGATCGGCTCGATACCTGAGCTTGTCTGCGCAACGATGGACCCGGTGCCGACGGGCGGTACAGTCAGCACTGTGCTGTTGCGGATGCCATGCTTCTTGATGGCGTCCTGGATATCCTGCGGCAGGTTCTGGATGAACTTGCTCTTCGAGAAGCCTCCCCAGTCGTAGAGGGGGAATGTGCCTTTTGCCTTGGCAATCTCAATCGAGGTTTTGTACGCCTCGTCGCGGATCACTCGCATCATTCTATCAGTTTCATCCAAAGCGGCCTGGGTGTCGTACTTTATCTTCATCATCAACAGAGCGTCTGCCAAACCGGTAATGCCAAGCCCGATGCGCCGGTCGGAAGCCACAGCCTTCTTGATCTTGTCGAAGGCGTGGTTGTCCATATTGTAGTCAATGATGTCGTCCATGAACCGTGTGGCAATGCGTGTAGTCTCAGCAAGGGCTGCGTAGTCGAACTTCCCCTTATCATCCACGAATTTGCACAGGTTGATGTTACCGAGGTTGCACGCGGTATAGGCTGCCAGAGGCTGTTCGCCGCACGGGTTGGTGCTTGAGAGCGGATTTGCGTATTCGACGTTGTGGAAGTCACTCATCGTGTCCCAGAAGATGATTACGGGCTCTGCCGAGGCGTGTGCATTCTTGATGATCTTGTACCAGAGATCGCGGGCTTTTATTTTGCGGTAGGTTTTCCCGGCCCACCGCAGCTCGAAGTCGGTGTCGTTCATGACGGCGTGCATGAACTCATGCGTAATCAGCACGCTGATATTTGCATGCTGCACCTTGATGCGGCGGATATCGTTCTTGATGGTGATGAATTTCTCGATATCCGGGTGGTCAACACGCATCGTCAGCATGAGTGCGCCGCGTCGTCCGGCCTGCGAGACCGTATTGGTGCTCTCGCTGAAAAGATTCATGAATGCGGTGGCGCCGGGTGAATGATCGATAGTGGCGTTCACAGGTGCACCTTCAGGACGCAGCGTTGAAAGGTCGGTCCCCACGCCTCCGCCGGTACGGTAAACCATGGCCGACTCTGTGATGCAGCGATAGATGCCCTCGAGGCTGTCCACCTCAATCGGAACAACGTAGCAATTGGAGAGCGTTGGGCGACGTCGTGCGTCCTCTCGTCCTGCGCCGTGCATGATGCGCCCGCCGGGAACGAATTTGAAGTCAAATAGGAGACTCAAAAACTGGTTGTACCAGTACTCTTTGTCCGTCTCGACCGATGCCAGGGCGCGGGCGATGCGGTCCCACATATGCATCGGGCCTTTCTCAGTCGGGGCCAGGTACTTCGAGCGAAGCACGTCGGCGGCAAGGTCGTTATCTCCATAATAGTCGCGGCAATCGAGCGCAAGATCGACGATCGCCTCATTCATTCCGTTGGCCTTGGCTGCGTTTGTCACTTCGGCCTTCTTCACATCCAAAGAGATCTCGTTTTGGGCCATAAAAGCTGCTTCCTTCTCGGTTGGGTTAAACGATGGTGTATGCCGACTGTGCGATCTGTGTGTTTTCATCAAAAAACATCAAAGCCCGTCTTCGTGCTGCAAGAAGTTGGGCTTTCAAAGGGTGCTAACAGTTCGGGATGGCGTTGATGATGATAACAAACCACTGCCGATCACCATCCTTCGCCTTACTCTTCCTCTTATTCTCTACTGCAATGCAACTTGCAACCAACGTCTCGTCTGATTGCCGAGTTGAAAGAAATCGTGGGTGAAAATATAATGTGTTGAGTCAGCGAAGTCAAGAGGAAATTTCTTCAAACACAATTCGATGTGAG
This sequence comes from uncultured Chitinophagales bacterium, assembly GCA_964359075.1. GTDB lineage: Bacteria > Bacteroidota > Ignavibacteria > UBA10030 > UBA6906 > UBA11986. Next base: position 29 of record CAYHRX010000678.1, on the reverse strand, counting down.
ATGACAATGTGTTGCGTGCAAAGATTTAT
>CAYHRX010000677.1:0-2004 GCA_964359075.1 uncultured Chitinophagales bacterium | reverse complement strand
ACAGCAGCATCTCCTCCACAGTTAATCTGGCAGAAAATGTGAGCGTGGAGACTGTTGCCGACATCTACCTGACCGCATACAAAGCCGGACTCAAAGGCATTACCGTGTATCGTGAGGGAAGTCGTGAGGGAATCCTCCAGACGGAAGAGTTCGCGAAGAAGAAAGAAGCAGAGAAATCCGGCAAGCCTGGTGAAGACAAGCCGAAGAAGGCCCCTCGTCAGCGGCCATCGACGACGTTCGGCGTTACCGAGCGCATCAAGACGGGCGAAGGCTACCTCTACGTCACGATCAATGAAGATGAGAATGGACTGTGCGAGGTGTTCACCACGATCGGCAAGGCGGGCGGCAATGCAGCTTCACACTCCGAGGCAATCAGTCGGCTGATTTCGCTTGCGCTCCGTGCCGGCGTTGAACCGTTGGAGATCGTGAAGCAGTTGAAGGGCATCTCCGGCCCAATGCCGGTGTGGGATGGCAACGGCGGACAGATTCTCTCTACTCCCGATGCGATCGGCAAGGTGCTTGAGCGCTACATCCAAAACCGCGATCAGTACCGACACTACAAAACTGTGCAGCCACCGTCACCAAAAGTGATGTCGGGCGTTCCGAATCTTGACAAGTCAACCGATGGAGAGCCAATGTCGCAGACGACATGTCCGGAGTGTGGCACCAATGTCGAGCATCTGAGCGGCTGTGTGGTTTGCTACAGTTGTGGGTGGAGCAAGTGCTAAGACAGGGCAAAAGGCAAAAGAGATAAGGGCAAAAAGGAAAACGTGGTCACCCTGAGCGCATCCGCCGAAGGCGGAGAAGTCGAAGGGTGGCAAGAGCATCGAAAAAAGGAAACCCCGCTCGGCCAACCGGACGGGGTTTTGTGTTTGAATGCTCGTGTGGTATACGCCCTCTATAATCCTTCCCTCTTCCTCACTCAACCTCCCGCCTTCTGCCATCAAAACGGCGGACAGGTCGGCGGGATAAACTCCCAACTCATACACCAACTCATCGACCCTTCGACTGCTCGGCTCGATTATTCTCTGGATTCTCCTCGTCGACCTCCCATTGGAGGGGGTTATTTTGGATATAGGTCCGGACTCGATGGAGATCGGCATCGTTGCGGATAATGTGCTCATAATAGTTGCGTTGCCAAAGAGGAATAGATACAGTGTTTTGTAGAACGTTGACCTTTTTTGTCGCAGCGCCTTTGAATCCACGAATGATTGCACCCAACGATTGGGATGGAGATCGAAATCCATTCGTAGGGGCGTATTGCAATACGCCCCTACAGAGATCACCAATAATGAGAATACAATGCAAATGATTTGGCATGATCACATATTCGTCCAACTCGATCCCAGGTCGAATGTGCGGTGTCTTCAACCATTCCTCTTCAACAATCCTCCCGACCTGATTCAAAAGAACCTGGCCATCGACGATCTTGCCAAAGAAACATACTCGGTTATGAGTACATATCGTAACATAATACCACCCTGCCCACGAGTAATCATACTCTCGCAGTCGGATTGTCCGTCGCTGATGCTGTTGGGATTGTGCCTGCATCATTCACCTTTTACAACCTTTTTCTCCTCCTCCGTCAGCCCATACAGCTCATACACAAGCTCATCAATCTGCTTGTCCGTGGCATCGATCTGGCGCTGGAGTGTGTTCTTCTCATGATCGAGTTTTGCTGCGGCGAGTTTCTTGTTCAGCTCAAGCATCTGCTCCACAAGTCCAACCATCCTGTCGTGACGTGCCTTGTCGGCAGGATCGGAGAAGTTGATTGTGCGGATGGGAAGTTTTTCTATGTATGCAATCTTCATCTGTGAGAAGATCTCCCCCGTTCCTCCAATTTGGTCTTGGAAGTAGAAGTCTATCAATCTCGAGTTAATGAGACCCAAGATGTACTTCAGGCTGTGTTGCTCGTCCCGAACGGTTATCGAATGAAGCGAGTTCTTCACAAAGTACTGGCTATCGTCATAGACTCCGATGAGACGTTTCGCATTCTGTCGAGTC
>CAYHRX010000676.1:0-2005 GCA_964359075.1 uncultured Chitinophagales bacterium | reverse complement strand
GGAGACTCCTCGACCTACAACCTCTCCTTCCTGAATTCCGATGTAGTGCCTCACGCAAAGGGGGAAAGAACGGCGTGAAGGCAGACGGCATACTAACTCCCTCTCCGGCTTGGCGACTTCGCGGCTTTGCCTGCCCGCCAAGAATTGAATTCTCTTGGGCAGGCGTGCGTGACCCTCAAAATCGGATTTCAGATCCTTCCAACTCCTTGCTTCTCAAGCGGTTAATCGGTATATTTTTGCCGTGTTTTGGTATTTCCAAACTCAGGAGACGAGAGTGGTCACATTCACCGAGCAGCGCCTCAAGGAACTCCTCAAGAATTTCATCGGCAAGCGGGTTGCGGTGGTGGGCGACCTGATGGTCGATAGCTACTACTGGGGCACCGTGAGTCGCGTCTCGCCCGAAGCGCCCGTGCCGGTTGTTGACGTAGTGTCCGAATCAGTGCGGCTTGGCGGCGCGGCCAACGTCGCCAATAACATCCAGACGCTCGGTGGTGAGCCGATCCTCGTTGGGCTCATTGGTGACGACCACCCGGGGGAGGTGTTCCTGGACATTCTGAAGGAACAGAACCTCAGCTCGGAAGGCATCGTCAAAGACCCGGCTCGCCCGACAACAATAAAGACCCGTGTCATTGCCCACGGCCAACACGTTGTACGAATTGATAACGAGTCGAAAGGCGACTGCCCTGAACATCTCCAGCACCGCATCATTGATGCCGTGAAGTACAAGATCCACGACATCGACGGCATTATCCTCGAAGACTACAACAAAGGCGTCATCACGAAAGTCATCATCCACGAGATTATTGCCGTGGCCCGGAAGTACAACAAGATTGTCACGGTTGACCCCAAGTTCAACAACTTCTTCGAGTACAAGAACGTCACAGTCTTCAAGCCGAACATACGTGAGGCAGAAGAAGCAATCGGCGGACGCATTCGTTCTGACGAGGATGTGCTGCGAGCCGGAAACAAGATGATCGAAACACTCCAGGCCGAGAATGTGTTGCTGACTCGTGGTGAAGAGGGGCTGTCGTTGTTTGAGAGGGGCGGCGACGTCACTCATATGAAGAGCCTCGCCACAAACGTACAGGACGTTTCCGGAGCGGGTGACACTGTTATCTCAACACTCACTATGGGCCTCGCAGGCGGCGCGTCGGTACGCGAGGCTGCCGCCCTGGCGAATTGTGCTGCAAGCGTTGTTGTTGGGGCAGTCGGCATCGTGCCAATCCAGCCTGACCAGCTGCTCGCAAGCGCGATGCAGATGACGAACCACATGCCGAGCGGTTTGTGATGGGCCGTGTATTGGGAGTAAAGAAGCTTGCTCGGCTGAGGAAGACTCTTCGCCGGCAGGGCAAGAAAGTGGTGTTCACCAACGGCACGTTTGACATCATCCATCGTGGCCATGTTGAGTACCTGCAGGCGGCAAGGAAGCTCGGCGACGCGCTCGTTGTCGGCCTGAATACAGACGCTTCGATTCGCCGGATCAAAGGCACAGGCCGGCCAGTCAACAAAAACGCAGATCGTGCTGTTGTGCTTGCTGCTCTTGGCTGCGTTGATTACGTCTGTTTTTTCAGGGACGATACGCCATACAGACTGATCCGGGCACTAGTGCCCGACGTTCTGGTAAAAGGCGCGGACTGGAAGGTCCACGATATTGTGGGGAAAAAAGTAGTGGAACAGCATGGCGGCGTCGTAAAGACGATCCGTCTGACCAGAGGCCGGTCAACATCAAACACCATCGAACGCGTGCTGAAGGCATACTGTCCCAGCGGTAGTCGCAGGCCCGCGAAGGCCTGACACTGACGGAATCTATAGGTGCTGGGTGTGAAGAAGCTGCTGAAAATACTTGCGTACAGTCTCTTCGGGTTCGTGGTGTTCCTCCTGTTGGTTGCGGGCATTAGCCAAACACAGTTCTTCCGCGACCGGCTGCGCAGTTTCGCACTCTCCAAGCTCGATTCTCTTCTCGACGCTGAAGTGCAACTCGGTACGCTCACCGGCAACCTCGTTT
>CAYHRX010000675.1:0-2007 GCA_964359075.1 uncultured Chitinophagales bacterium | reverse complement strand
AACAATTCGATGTGTTTGTAAGTGGAAGAGGACAAGCACAGGAAACTCACACCTCACTGAGCGATTTTATTTCTAGTGTTCACTGCCACTACACCCCGCATTTTGCAGTATTTCAAAGGCGTACCACTTTTGCAGATTGGCAGATCTCTCTGACATCCGGAAGAAACTCAACCATGTTGGATAGGGCGAAGGAGCAACTAGCAGCATTTGTTCTTAATTTGGCTTCTTTGAAGATTGGGCAATACATGGTCGTTTCGCTTGACGGTAGAACAGCTGGAGATGTACTCACATACGTCTCAACGCTTGTGACAGACAATAATTCTTCAAATGATGAGCTTGCAAAAGACTTGGCGGAGAAAGTGAACTCGCAGCAAACGATTGCTTCTGGTGTGGTTCCCCTGAGTAGTATTCTATACAAAGGGGGATCGCCACGCATCCTTTGGGACTTCGGCACGCCTCAGGAGTTTGCTGTATCCCAGAACTACCCCAATCCGTTCAACCCAACGACCGTCATTCAGTACGCCCTTCCAGTTGATGCCCACGTGTCGTTGAAAGTGTATGACGTGTTGGGACGGGACGTGCAGACACTGGTGAACGACGTCAGGCCTGCTGGATACCATCAGACAATCCTTGACGGAACAAGGATCAGCAGCGGTGTGTACTATTACAGACTTGTAGCGGAGGGGTTTTCAAGCACGAAGCGGCTGCTTCTTCTCAAGTAAACCCATCCAAGTGGTGACTATCTCACAACCCCAAGCGCAATGCCTGGGGTTTGTTTTTCTCTGATGCTCGGACGAGTTGCAACCCCCTGTTTGCTTGCACTTTAAACTATTTAGTGGTATATTTTTCAAGGGTTTGTGCTGTTTCGACCTGAGTGCCCGACGGGAACCCCCGCAAGCACAGGTAAGAGGCCACCCTTCCGCTCACCTTCGCTCCAGTCGAGCGACGGCAGCATCAACACACGGCGGGATAGCTCAGCTGGTTAGAGCGTCGGAATCATAATCCGTAGGTCGGGGGTTCGAGTCCCTCTCCCGCTACATCGGACAATCGGTCTCAACTCCCCTTGATGATCGGCAACGAACGTCGCAGTTCCTCTTTCGGTAGCCCCTTGCCGGAGAAGCTCATGTTGCTCGGCGGCGTCGACCACAACACAGGGGATTTTTTCTAGGGGGTGAACAGAAGGACCATGTTCTCGTCGCGTGCGTTCCTGACACGATTCCATGAGTTTAGCCGGCGACGGCGTCTGATCGAAGAGCGCAACAAGATCATCGCCGCAGTCAGCGGCGGAGCCGACTCCACCGTGCTGCTGGACCTGCTTGCCAAAGAGCAGGAAGCCTTTGGCCTGACTATCATCGTCGCCCACTTCAATCACCAGTTGCGTGGCGCAGAATCGGATGGGGATGAACAGCATGTTGCAGCGCGAGCACGGCACTACGGTTTTGATTTCTATGTGGAGCGGGCAAACACCGCGGAATACTCGCGCCACACGAAGCTTGGCATCCAGGAAGCGGCACGCAAGCTGCGATACGAGTTCTTTGACAAGTTACTGATCTCCAGCGGGTTCGACAGAATCGCCACGGCACACAATGCCGATGACAACGCGGAGACAATCCTGTTGAACCTGTTCCGGGGCGCGGGCGTGCAGGGACTCTCCGGGATCCCGGTGTATCGTGAGGATCGAAAGATCATCCGGCCGTTGCTGTTTGCACAGCGCAGCGAGATTGAAGAGTACGCACAGGCAGAGCGGTTGACGTTCAGGACTGATTCCTCGAACATGAAAGATTACTACACGAGGAACTTCATCCGCCACAACATCGTGCCGCCGGTGAAAAAGGAGGTGAACCCGAACCTCGTCCCGACATTGAGTCGCTCCGCCGAGCTGTTCCGGGAGCTTGAAGCGTTCCTCACGTACACGGCCCGGCAAAGTTACGAGCTGCTGATTGCAAAGAAGACGGATGAAGAACTTCATCTCTCCATCTCCCGGCTCCGAAGCAACCCGGTGCTGCT
>CAYHRX010000674.1:0-2008 GCA_964359075.1 uncultured Chitinophagales bacterium | reverse complement strand
GCACTCTCTATATCCTCGACGAACCGACCACAGGCTTGCACTTTGAAGACATCCGCATGCTTCTGGATGTGCTGAACATGCTTGTGGAGAAAGGCAACACAGTGCTCGTCATTGAGCATAACCTGGACGTCATCAAGACGGCCGATTGGGTGATAGACCTTGGCCCCGGGGGAGGCGAGGCGGGTGGGGAGATCGTCGCCGAGGGGACACCCGAAGACATAGCAAGGGCCAAACGCTCGGCGACGGCGGAGTTTCTGAGACTGGAACTGCAACCCAACTGAGTACATACGGCAGTCCGTCCTCACAGTTTGTCCTAAGGTCTCGTGACTGCATGTGTGCCCGGTGGCAACGACTTGAAGTCATTCCCATCTAGTTCTTGCACATCATTCATGCGCTGACTATATTTAGTCAAGCCATTTAGGACAATCCCGTCCGATTTCCGAATACCATTCTCTGGGGTGCCGTTTGATTGGTCGGTCACTTGTTGTTACTCTCTTCTTCTGTGTCTCTGTCTATACATCCATTCTTCTCGCTCAGCCATCATCGGTAACAGTTCTCGGCCATCTTAACCAGCCGCACGGAACAACCGGCGGCGTCTCCTTTGCCGGATGTTGGGGATATGTTGCGCCCGATGGACGTGAATACGCAATACTCGGGACTGCGACAGGTTGCGCGGTCATCGATATCACGAACGCGGCAACGCCCGTCGAGATCGGGCACATCACTGGTGCGACCTCGCTCTGGAAGGAAGTGAAGGCATACGGTCATTACGCATACGTTGTATCGGAAGGAAGCCAGGGCCTCCAGATCATTGATCTCTCTAATCTCCCGACAAGCATCAGACTTGACACGACCATCACGAGCCTTGGCGGCTTCAGCATCATGACGAGCCATACGATTTCGATTCACGACGGCTACCTGTACTTGAATGGAACTGGCAGTGGTATGCTCATCGCGAGCCTCGCGAACCCACGCAGGCCGCAGTATCTCGGACGATGGACGACACGCTATGTGCATGACAGCTACACCCGTAACGACACGATCTTTGCGGCGGCGATCAACAACGGTCGCCTAGACATCATCAACGGGCGAATCAAATCTGCACCAACGCTGATTGCCAGCATCGCCTACACTGGTGGTGGCACGCACAACGTATGGGCCACAAAAGATCGACGCTACGCAGTCACGACGGATGAGATCGGTTCCACTCTGAAGAACCTCAAGGTCTGGAATCTTCAGAACCTCCCAACTGTGTCGAACATTCCTGATGCGCAGTTCTCTCCGGTACCGACTGACATCGTCCACAACGTCTTCATCCGTGGCGACTATGCGTACGTTGCCTGGTACACGGCAGGCTTTCGTGTCGTAAATCTGACGAATCCACTTGCTCCGTCGGATGCAGGTGGCTACGATACATCAACCGAACCGCCGGGGAGCTACGATGGCATGTGGGCGTGCTATCCATACTTCCCATCAGGCAAGGTCATTGGCTCGGATATGCAGAATGGTCTGTGGGTGTTCAGTTTCACCGGATTGTCACCTCGCCAGAATGTGACACTGCTGGAGCCCGCGAACTCCACGACGGTGAATTCCCTTGACTCGATCCGTTTCCGATGGACGCGTGCGGCCAACATGACTGCCGATCCACATTACTACCGGGTTCATGTGTATGGTCCCGGTTACGACAGCACTTTTAGGGCTAACGATACAACAATGGTGATGACGAACCTCTCCGGCCTTGCGAGTGGACAGACGTATCGTTGGCGGGTGTACACGGTGGATGAAGTGAACTCCATTGCTAGTCCGGATTCGTTCCAGTTCACATATTCTCCGGGTCCGCCGCTTCCAGTCGTCCTTGCCTTCTTCACTGCGACACAGGTGACCGGAAGAGTGCGACTTGATTGGAGGACGCTGGCGGAGGTCGGCAACTTCGGGTTTGAGGTTCAGCGCAGTCTGCAGATCCCGACACGCTGGACGACACTTCCCAATAGCTTCCGCCCCGGCTACG
>CAYHRX010000673.1:0-2009 GCA_964359075.1 uncultured Chitinophagales bacterium | reverse complement strand
CTCAAATGCAACTGATACTGGTAATTGCTATTGTGCGGTTTGACCCCGAAGGCCCGCGAGTGGAATGTGGAGGACAGCCTGGCGTGGGATGTGACGGAGGTCGAATATACCGTCCTTAAAGTGGACTTGAATATCTGGAACGGCGGCAGCGATTTGGATAACGGACAAGCCGCCGGCAGTCAGGGGGCACAGGTTCCTGAGGGCGGCGAGGTCTCGACGGGGGCTTACGTCTTGGTGAACTGGGACGATGACGACGGCGACGGCGAAATCAACAGTGCTGGTAGTGGCTGGAGCTCGTTGCCGAAACCAGACCTTGATGAGTCGGGGACCGTCACCGCCGAAGACAATCTCGCGCAACTGGAGCCCAAACTCGACCCTTTGCTTGATTTCGGCACCGTCGAACTTGAAGTGAGCGGAGCCGATGTGGGTAAGGTTAAACTCTGGAATTCTTCAACCAAGGGGACGCAAGTCACGCTGACATCGAACAAGAAGACTTGGGACTTGTCCAATTCGACGCAAAAGAGCGAGTTTCAGAACTTCATGGCCAACAGTCTGTGGATTGAGGGAATAGAAGAGGGATCCGCAGAGAGGGCCGTGACCTTTACGCTGCGCTATAAAGACGCTGACGGTACGGAAGTCTGCAATGATATGAACAAGGCAACGGTTGTGATGCTGAATCTTGCAAATGCCGTTGGCAGAGAAATGGGGCTGATCTTCACCAAGGAGCGAGGCCACACGTCCATTGTCGGGCGATACGATGGAGCGTGTACACGCGCGGAGTTGATCGCTGCTACCCAATACATGCTGTACGAATCCGACGGAACGGACAATCCTCCGTGGTACACGCAACCTGGGCCGCACGAAGCACCGCTAACTCATGTGACAGCAAGTTCTGGAACAGATTTCTTCGGAGATCTCACGCCTTTTCTAACATCCTTCGCCAACGTGGGCGGCATGCCAAACACAGTTGCGGGGTATACGACCAGACTCAAGATATTGCTTGTGGCAAGGTGGCTGATTGATAACACAGGCACCATAGAGTACGTCAAACTCAGCGCACTTTCACCGGCAACATGGAACGGTAATCTGAGCAGCATCACTGCTCTCCGGTGTGATGGTTTCGTTGAAGCTTGCTACGAATGGTGTGGAGTTGCTTCTTGGGGCCGAATCGTGGGTGGCGCACCCCAGTATAGCATCCTGACCCCGGCTCATCAGGATGATCACAACAACTGGGAGCCCGGTGACGACCCGGAGGATGGTGCCGATGACTTCTGGGCGTGGCTTATGCCAATCACTCAGATTGGGTACGCAGACACCTACATCGCCGATCGTCCGGGCACTTATCCTGTACCCTCTCCCGGTCCGTACGACTATGTGGCCACCCCGTTCCGCGGGAATTTCTGGCAGAGCGGCTTCTCCCAACAGCAATTGGTTAAGCCAACAATAACGGTCCCCTGAGAATCGACGCGAGGAACGACTATGAAACCGAAGACATGCGCCATTTGGATCGTCAGCGTTTTGCTATGTTCTGGATCAGCCTTTGCGGGAGATTCACTACTGATGGAGCTACAGAACGCTGATCGGCTAGTCAGAAAGCAGGCCGCGCGGAAGCTAGAAGCTCTTTCCAAAGACGAGTTAGTTCAGGCAGCAAGAGGTTGCGCACAACTCGTAGTTCAACCGCAGGATGAGGGACAATGCAGTATCTATGTGTTCCACCAGATCCTCGGGGCAGCCCGAGGTAAAGGACTAACCCTTGACGATGTTGCTGGGCTTCTAGACGATCAGGATACGAGCGTACCGTTTCGGATGTGTCTGTTTGACTGGATCAAAGAGGCAGGGGCAAGACATGTTCAACCATCAGAGGGAATCAAGCTGCTGGATGTCCTGACTCCGTATTTCGTCAACAAAACCCGTGATATTGAATCAAGGAAGATGGCCCATGCTGCTGCCCGTGCGATATGCGGTGAGCTGCATGGGGCTTTCACGCTTAATCGTCTGAAGTCAGATGT
>CAYHRX010000672.1:0-2027 GCA_964359075.1 uncultured Chitinophagales bacterium | reverse complement strand
GCCACGCATCATAGCGCTCGCCCGCCGACATCCTGCTGTGGACGACGGCAACCTGATCTGCAAAATGACTCTTGAACCGACGGACAATCTGTGGGGTCAACGAGATTTCGGGGACGAGCACAATGGCTGTCTTGCCGCGGCTCAGGCAATGGCGTATCGCCTCGATGTACACTTGTGTCTTCCCGCTGCCCGTGACGCCGTGGAGCAGGAATGTCCTTGACCGGCGTGCGTCCATCGCATCGGTGAGAGAGGTGAGGACGGTTTGCTGATTCTCATTCAAGACAATCTGGAGCGTTTGCTCCTCAGTGCCGAAGTCCTGCGCTCGGTTCACCTCACGCTTCACCACCTTCAGAAGCCCTGATGCTGCAAACTCCTTCAGCATTGCCGAAGACCCTCCGGCCTTCTTGAGAACATCTGTCAGAGCAATCTCATGGGAGCCCTGCTCCTTGAGCCATTGGATGGAGGTGAGGAGCTGCCGGACTTTCTTCTTTCTTGGGGAGATAGCAAGGAGTGTTCTCGAAAGGAGGGACTCGTCAACGGCATCCAAGTTCAGATAGTCTTTGACTTTTGGCTTTTGTGGCGGATGGCAGATGACCTCTTCGGTGGTGAGGAGCCCGGCCTTTTCCATTTCGTTCAGGACTGCGTTGATGTTCTTCAGCCCTGCTTTCTTCTGTAATGCGGTTGAGAGCATCTTGCGGTTCTCTGCGAGGAACGCCAACAGCTTGGCTCGTTGTGGCGCGTGCGTCTTTAGATCCGAGATTGCGCTGGCCAACTCTTGCCCTGACAAGGAAGTCTGTGCTGCACGTTTGCTGGCGACAAATCCATGAGGTAGGGCCGCCTTCAGCACTTCTCCCAGTGGTGCAAAGTAATACTCGGCGATCCAGTGGCAGAGATCCAGCAACTCAGATGCAACAACCGGTGAAGGGTCGATGATGTCTTTGATGGGCTTGAGACCGGGAATGCTGGAGGATTGGGGCAGTCCAACGATAAGTCCGGTTGCGTACTTCCTGCCGAATGGAATGATTGCACGGGCTCCGACAACGGCGCAGAACTGAAGATCGGGAGGAATCAGGTAGGTGAATGTTTTGTCGACTGCAACAGGGAGTGCGACATCTGCGTAGCGATTCATGCGGGAATATCGCCAAAAGGCGAGTGAAGGGCAAGGAGAAGCCGATCGAGATCTATCTATGCTCGACGGTGTACTGTGTCTTGAACTGCGGTATCTGGATGGGGAAGAGCGCCGGATAGAGCTTCGCACACTTCATCCGTCCCTCAACGATGAGAACGCACTTTACCAGATGCGTCTTGTCTTGATGCACTGCAATGGTGTGGACGGGTGCTTCTTGTTTTGCAAAGCGGTAGATCGATTGCACTGAATCCGACTCGAAGTCGTGTACACGCATTTCAACAGCTCCTTCCGCAAATACGGCAAACCAGAGGAACTCTTTGTCGGGGTATGGGTTCGGAAACGTGGCAAAGAAGACTTTTGCGCTGTCTTCATAGCTGGTCTGTTCGGCAGCCCGGGCTTGAGCAACAGATTCGTAGTCAGATGAACCGAAGACCAGCGTCTTGCAGGAGCCGAAAAGGAACAGCGCCGTGGCGAGCAAGACGAACAGCAGGATGGAGTGTCTCATGGCATTCAATTAGGCGAAAAGGACGGAGAAGGGCAACGACAAAGTAGCGAAGGCAGGAGCTGTCTCATGCCGGCACAATGACAGGCTCACGCTGGAGTTCGACTCCAAACTTCTTGTACACTGTCCTTTGTATCTGGCCTGCAAGATTGATGAGTTCGCGTGCCGTGCCCCCGAAGTTCACCAGAGCAAGTGAGTGATTCAGGGAAACTCCGACTCCGCCCCTACGATATCCCTTGTGGAAGCCTGCATTCTCGACTAGCCATGCGGCAGGGATTTTGATCCTCTCCCCCGAAGGGAATGTAGGAACCGTAGCGGTGCCTCCGGCATTCTCCCTTCGCGTTTGAACTTCAGCGAATTGACGCTCCAGAGCATAAATATCAGATGGTATCCCGC
>CAYHRX010000671.1:0-2031 GCA_964359075.1 uncultured Chitinophagales bacterium | reverse complement strand
AATTCTTTGCCACGGAGGCACCGAGGCACAGAGTGAATGTGATGAAAAGAGGTCAAAATCAAACCTACTTCTCCTCAGCGTCTCCGTGACTCTGTGGCAAACCTCCTTTTTTCAACATCCTCCTAGACATATGAACACCTGGATCATCATTGTCCTGCACTTACTTTCCCTTGTCGCTTCGGCACAAACCACGTGGCTTCATGACGAATTCAACCGTGCCGATCTCGGTCAGCAATGGAACGCGGTATCCGGCAAATGGACAATCGAAAGCGGCGCAGCAAGGGTTCGCACGACGGAGTACGATCAGCTTCTCGCTTCCAGCTACTATGTTTATGGAACCTCTGCCTTTTCATTCGAGGTAGTGTTGCGGGGGATCAGGGCTGGAGTGTATTTCAGTCTGGAGACGATGGAGGCGAAAGCCATCTCGCACATGGTCCGCTTCGATGAGAAAAGCATCCTGACCGGCTACATGAACGCAGCCGGTGAGTACACGGCAACGAATGTGTTTGAAGCAGAGAAGATGCCTACTGACTGGACGACGCTTCGCATCGATGTCGATCCAAAGAAGAAACAGTACGAGGTGTTTGTAGACGGAAAGTCTGTCGGTGTGGATGAGCATCTTGTGTTCGGCTCAGGGTACATCGGGTTGCAGGCCTCGGATGGAGTGAGCGAGTTTAGGTCGGTGAAGCTGGTTGGTAAAGCGGAAAACGTGGCGCCCACCAGACCCCGAAAGGGATCTGTAGTCACATTCCAGCACGTCGACTACGTGCAGTCGCTCGGGCAAAACGTCGCCATCTACAATCCGCAGCAAGGCACTGTACAAACACTTGACCCGGACGGCAAGCTCGTTGACGAGACGGTGCTGAAGATGAAGCCTGAGCCACAGCGGGAAGTGATGGCGGGAGAGAACAGGTACATCATCGAGGGCAAGAGGATACTCATCAAGAACGAGCAAGGGGCAGTCATCGATTCCATCACTGAGCGCCTTATGGCTCCGTCGTGCCTGCTTACCGATTATGCTTCCATGCAGCGCATGCCTCCATCGATCTTCGTGGCTGACCCCGGCGCCAGTGCGATTCACCAATATGGACTCACCGGCAGGTACTACAAATCATTCACCGGAGCGTCCATCGGCGGACTGATCGCACCGAGGTGCATGGACTTCTACGGTGCAGACGAGATCGTGGTCGCCGACTACAACAGGCTGGTGTTCATAAAGAAAGCCCTCGAAGACATCAAACCGACAATCCAGCTACTCACACTTACCAGTGCCAAGATCATCTGGCCGCGTGCAACCGAGGGACAGCCAGCGGCCGAGATCTCGGTCGATGGAACGAACTGGACGAGCATCGATGGCAGGGACGAGGGTTGGTGGCACACTGTCACTGTGGACAAGCTGACGCCGCTCACCCGCTACTCATACACGATCGCCCCAACATTCAAGATTCTTCCCCCACAAACCACCGCCTCGAAGGAGTTCCGCTTCAGCACTCCACCTGCCGACTCAACCATGATGTCACTCACCCGGCTACGCGTGTTATGCATGGTGTACCGGAGGATCAGCTATCGCGACGTGTACCCCGGGGAGAAGTATCCGCAGATTCCCGACGGACGGACAATCACGAATGATGAACTGGATTACCTGCGAGAGGCGACGAAGTTCAACACGGAGTTCTATTTCAGGAACTCATCGTGCAAGGTGGTGCTCGACTTCGATTTCTACGTCGTGGAGGATACGCTCTGGCTGCACGAGCTGGGCGACAAGGACCCCTACTGGCTCTCATGTAACGAGCGGGTGACTCGTGACTATGAAAAGGCGGCAGCGCACTTTGGGAGAAAGCCAACTAAGTACGACGGACTAGTATGTCCGTATGCCTGGGTGAACTATCCACCCCGCCGCACAAGTGCGTTGCGAGATCCGTCCAAGACCGACAGTATCAACATCCGTCAAGCGTACGGCGGCGGGACTAACGGCGTGCCGGCTCCGTGGAAATATGGAAAGACCACGGGCTACACGGGCAATCCATTCCA
>CAYHRX010000670.1:0-2033 GCA_964359075.1 uncultured Chitinophagales bacterium | reverse complement strand
TAATACGGCTCGCCACGGGACGTGTACTTCAGCGTGAGGTTGACGAACTCCCAGAACGGCCGTCCTTCGCTCGTTCGGTGGTCCCAACGTTTGATGAATGACGCAGTCGAATCCGGGCCGATGGTGAGCAGGTCCCCAAACACCATACTCTGGTTTGTCAGGTCGCGCTTTGTTGCCCGCACAACAGCGCGCTGGGCCGGCAGGTCACGCAGCCATACCTCCACATCGCCACGGATGTATTCTTCAGCCTGCAACACCTCGCTGTAGATATTCTTGACGGTAATAAAGAAAGTCCCGTTCAGGCTTTCCAATACGTCATTCCGGAACACCGCAACACCCTCGATCGCATGGACACGGGTTTCAAGGAACTGCTGGGGCTCATCCCGCGGCGGTAATGTCTCATCGCAGCCGAGTTGAGTGCAAGCGACAAGAACGAAAAGGAATTGTGGCATTGGTCGAACGAGGATACCCAACAGACCCACCGACATTCTTTGTGTGCCCCAAAAAGCAACGAAAGAATTCCAAGAGATGCAACAGACATGCCTCTTCTGCGCGTTGCAACTCTAGGGCTGGTTACGTACATTGTGTTTGGATATACCCTTTCACAGTTCCTCTACAGCAACACACTCAAGCTCGATGACCGACTTGCGCCACATACCCAGACTGTGGGCTTTGCTGTTCGCTGTTTCAATTCCATTTGTAACTTCACTTGCGGAAAAGGAGACTGTTCAGCGCAACCGCTCGATACAAGGAATCAACGGTGCGCCGCACGTGCTGCCATTCAACATAAACCGGATGCAGGCATTCTACTGGGATGACGGAGACCTCGAATCTGGCAGCTTGATCTATCCAAAGGGTACGGCATACGCGATTGGCCCGTCTGTGATCAGGTGGGGAGGGATATTCCATGACGGAAGAACTCCTCCCCTCAGAGCCCAAGGGGGATGGTTAAACCGAGGTTCGATACTTGGGATACGCACTGGTTTGCGTGAGGATCCCAATTCTGCAGGTGTGAGGAACTATAGAATACGAAGAGACTTTAGAAGGGCAGACCTCAGACAGGACGCGGCAGACACGTATGGAAAAGCTGTCGCAGATGTTACCAACGCCGACATGGCACGCCTCAAGTCTGACTACGGGAGGGAGTGGAGTGAATGGCCGTGGCAGAAAGGTGCCCCGTTCGATGACAGAGGGTATGTCGGCCCGGATGGTACTTCGATTCTTGGTGCCAACAACGATATGTTGGATTGGGGTGAGGATATCAATCGGAACCATTATCTGGATCCGGGCGAAGATGTAAACCACAATGGCAAGCTTGACGGTGAAACACCCGGTATCCCGGATGCCGATCAGGTCTTGTGGTTCTCATGCAACGATGTCGGAAGATCGATGTCATCCGGTATGGAAGTGCAGATGACGATTTGGGGATACAACAGAAACGATGCTCTGGGGAACATCATCTTCAAACGCTACCGTTTGATCTACAAAGGTCTCCTGGATACCTCGCCGGATGCATGGATAGATAGCATGTACTTCACTCAGCAAACGTATGGCACGAGTAGCGGGAAATACGCAGGCTGCGATACTCTGCTAAACCTGGGATTCGCGTACAGTTCGGGCCCGGAAGGAAAATACACTGCGTTTGGCATTGCACCACCCGCTATCGGAACTGACTTTATGCAAGGTCCTTGCGTTCGCGGAATCGCAGGTCAAGATAGAAACAAGAATGGCATCGATGATGCGCAAGACAACGCGATTTACAATTTCAGGCAAGTCGGTCCCGGATTTATCAATCTACCGTTGACGGCATTTGTGTATGGAGACAACCCTCCGCGAGGTGCTCCACGTTACTCGTTGCCCAGGGTCGGCGGGGTTACTGGTTCAATTCAGTGGTATCAGGTAATGCGAGGATTGCCGCCAATACCAGTCGGGCCACCGGACCCACCAGCTCTGCGCAACCCGATTACTGGACAGCCAAGCCCACTATGGTCGAGCGGTGATCCCGTAACAGGAACCGGTTGGCTTGATGATGG
>CAYHRX010000669.1:0-2039 GCA_964359075.1 uncultured Chitinophagales bacterium | reverse complement strand
GGACCAGATCGGATCGGTGAACATGGACCACGACGAATCTCGTCGCTGCAACGCTCTCTCAATACAAAGCAGCACTTCATAACTGTATAAGTCCACCGCGACAATCCACTTGACCGCTCTGTCCTGATGCTGGTCGTCAATCAGATCGTTCCATTGACGAGGCGTCTCGCCAGTCAGTGCCTTCAAGCCCGATGGACAAGAGGTGCGCCCCTTGGCGGCACGCTGCATCGCAACGACATTCTTTCCCCACTTCTCCTGGTAAGCATCTGCTGCTTTCCTTTCCACCTCCTGCAGAACAGAGTGGAAGAGATTTGACGGGTCTTGTTGGACGGCGAGACTGCTCATGAGGAACGGACGTTGAGCATCAGAAATCTGTTCGTTGCTTCTCATGATCTTGCCAAGTTCCTGTGATGTCGCCGTTGTTTGAGATTGCGCATGTGCAACATTGCGTGAGAAGCACACGGAACGGGCCACAGTATCAGCAACAAGGACCGCAAGCAGTTGGGACACTAGAAGCTGCGTCCTGTTAGTCTGGTCAATACAGGTACGGAGTTGCGTCCATCGGCGAAGTTGGTCAATCCGATCTTCAACTGACAGAACATCCAGACTTTCAAAGTACCGCTGTACCTCCCGGACAAAATGAGGGGCAACGCCCTGTGCCACACTTCTCTGAAACGCCGTTGCGAGGGCTTCGGCGCTGGCATTCCGATCAAGGATAACGACATGCCGAGTCGGCAGGTCGTCCGCAATGGCACCGGCAGAAAAAATCACCAAAAGTAATGCGCCGACAAGCAGGTCCCACACTCTCGTTGCGTTAGTTATCATAGACAAATGGCTCCAATGTTTCCGAGATCATGATTCGCGTGAAATAGACGTTTCCGGAACCTCCTGATGTGCCGTCGTACTTACTCCACCCGGCTTGAAGTAGAGCGGCAATGTCCGCTGGTGTCTTGGTGGTGTAATCGAAATCATAGAGGTCGTTTAGCTGCAGGTTGATAGAGAGGCTGGCGATGTTGATTTTGTCCAGGTCTGGATGCACTACGCCAACGGTGACAACAATAAAACCTGACAGTCTGCCTCGCCCGATAGCCAGTGCAAGATCTTCACTGCTACCGCCGTCTGACGTACTCTTGTAATCCAACTCTCGATTGGAGAAGGAAATGAGATGACTTCCGCCCGGTGCAAGCCCCTTCAGCGTGCTAAAGTTCTCCGCCAAGGCTTCGGAAATCTCCGTAAAGAATTCTGGGGAAGTGAGGATGTTCTCCGAAAATGGACTGTCGGAGTTCCATTTTCTCACCGGAATCGTGGCGGTGTTCCCGGACCAGTTTAGACCGACCTTGTGGGTCAGCCATTGATACCAGATGTCGCCTTGAACGATATTGAAAGTACCATCGTTTGCCGGCGGATAGGGAGCATCGCCTTCGTCGCCGAGGAAGCATTCCAGAACTGTCCGGGCGCTGTTGTATGAGAACGGCCATATCCCACTGCCGGCGGCTAGGACGTTCAGTTGAAGTTTCGCGTCGTTCCATCGCTGTTGACTCACTAAGATGATCTTGCCGATCGAATCGGGATCAAGCAAATGCGGATCATCAATGAAAACATTCCAAGCCTTGTAGTAAGCGGCGTTGTTGACCGGCAACTGGAAATCGGCCTCTCCCGTAGCTGACAGAGCGACTTGACCAACCTCAGAGAAGATGCTGTAGGTGGCATTTGCCTTGAGGGAAGGGGCCGCAGATGATGGTTGGACATTCCACTTGGATTCAATTGTCGGATCGGGGTTTGCCGTTGAATCACTCGCGATCAAAATCAAGCGAGACCGATCAATCTGAACCTCGTCCCAGGCCGAGGATCCAGGACGCTTCGGAAGCGCGATGTCGGAGTCAGGATTCCCAACGGGCAGAGGATCCGGAAACACGTAATCGTTTGGCATCCGGTTCATCGGGTTGGCCGATTCGATGAGTTCCTCCAAGTCTACTCGAAGGATGGCCCATGACAGATGCAGACTTGCCGGACTATAAGAGGGATAGGTGCCGAGAATA
>CAYHRX010000668.1:0-2049 GCA_964359075.1 uncultured Chitinophagales bacterium | reverse complement strand
TGTTCAACCTCATCGATGTGCGCGAGGGGGATAAAGTGGATTTCTGGATTCTTACCCCAGAGCCGTTCGATCAGTCCCGTTTTGCGCGACGGAAAACCGAGGATCTCTTCGGCATGCACGTAAAGGTGTCGAGTCCCGAGGACACAATACTCGCAAAGCTACGATGGGCAGATCTATCTGGCGGCAGTGAGAAACAGTTTACCGACGCCCTCCGCGTGTATGAGGTGCAACGCGGCGTTCTCGACATCCGATACATTGAAACATGGGTGGAACGGCTTGGAGTCGGATCTCTTTGGGCGCGGTTACTCCAGCAAGCCGGGCAGACCGAGTAACCGTTTGCCTCGTTGAATGTGTCGGCACCATTCGTTACCTTTCCTTCAGTTCTCATCCGCCCATCACCATCAGGCATGAAGACACCCCGCATCGACCGAAAAGTCTTCTGCGCCATCTTCTCTGGCACGTATTCACCGCTGGAACTGCACGAATTTGTCCAGCTCTGCTACTCGCTTGCCCTTCCCGTCATCCGAAAGAAGATCGTATCCGGCAAGCTCAGCCTCGATATCATCGGGCTGACAGAGGAGGGGATTGTCCAGGACTGTCTTGCCGACCTCTTCCACCGGGAAGATTCCCAGCAGTTTCCACAGATCGTCAGGTTCTTTCAGAATCAGATCCCCAACCTCGATCAGGCAAGCGATGAACGACTGCTGCTCACGCTGCGACGTCTGGTGCTTGGCAAAGTCAGCAACAACATTATCCGCCTGTACGCCGAAGCAGATCCCATACTCGGGAAGATTGTCAGGAACGTCACGCTTGCCCTCGAAAGAACCCATCTCTTTGAGAAACACACACGGTTCGGCGAGGCACACCTCATCGTACGCGGCATCGATCCGTTGCTGCACCTCCCTCCCATTTCCATGGACTGTGTACAGAAGAGATTTGCGGGCATAGCGCTTGTCCGCGATACGATCCCGCAGATGATGAAGAAGCTTCACAAGATCCTCAGTGAACAAACCGAGTATCAACGGACAGTACCGCTGGTCGGCATTGCGCTGATGTTCAAAGAAGTCTACGCGCTCGGCTGGGAACACGCAGAGCAAACTCCCGAGCAGCAAGGTGAAGCCGGAGACATCCCCGGCATCATTGATGACGTGTGCAGACGGCTTGAGGCCGAGATGCACAGGACGTATGTTGGAGGCGGGAAGAGATCTTCCAATGAGTTCCGATGCTACATGCTGGCGCTGAAGGAAGTGCTGACCGGGGAGTTTGTACACAACGGGTCGGACAGCATTTCGTACTTCGACCATCTGAGGCGAGAGATGCCCCACCTGACGAAAACGAACTATGCACAACAACACCGAACTGCATTCGAGTACATGGCAAAGACGGCAAAAGAGCGGGTGAGAAAAGAATTACAGAAGATGTAGTCTGCAACGAACACCAAATGAGAGTATATATGAATGACACGATGCAACCTCCCCTGCATCCCCTCCTTAGTAAGGAGGGGACAAAGGGGTGGTTAGCAGAGAATACGTTGTTCCTATGAATCATCTCGATGAAGAAACGATAGAGCTGTACGTTCTTGAGTCTGAAGAAGTACAGGACCGACGCGCAGAGATCGAGGCGCACCTGAAGGAGTGCGCCGGCTGCATGTCACTGTCCAAGGAGATAGAGGAGTACTACTCCGAAGTCCTGGCCATTCACGAGGAACGCTCCAAAGCCATATCGCAGGCCCTCACCGTGCGGAGCATTGCAGTAAAAGTACCGACGTACACCGAGTTCGGTCCGCTAAGCCAGATACCAAAGACGTGGCCGGCGCGTATGGTGCTATTCGTCATCCGCCATCCCTACGTTGCCACATCAGGCTTTGTCGGGTTCATTGTTGGAGCCATCATAGCGGCACAGATGCTCTTGTTGCCGGCACTGAAAGACCGCAATCCCTCGTACGCGCGGGCGAAGGATGAGTTTCTTGTCGCCTACAATAAGGAGGGAGATGTTCTTTGGAAAAAGCACATTGGTCCCGGCTACGATTGGGAAAGACTATTAGCGGAT
>CAYHRX010000667.1:458-2057 GCA_964359075.1 uncultured Chitinophagales bacterium | reverse complement strand
ACAACATCACCAGTCCGATTCTCTTTCATCTTCTCGATCACCGGATGTGGGTCAGCGATGCAATGCTGATGACGCAGCGAGAAGTGGCAGAGCGTCTCGTGGCGCAGCCGGGCACCAAGGAGTATGGCATTCTCTCGGTGTTCTTCCAGCTTTTCACCAATGTCGACATCCTGTTTGAGGTATCGCGGAACGCGTTCTATCCCAAACCGGAAGTCACTTCCTCTGTCGTAAGTCTCGCGATCCTGAAGAGGCAGCGATATGACATTGCCGACGAGGAGTTCTTCCGCTCCATGGTGCGCTCCATCTTTGGCAAGCGACGAAAGATGCTGCGAAGTTCGCTCCGTTATTTCTGTGAGGAATTCGGCTGTGAGCTTCCGCCGGACTTCGACCTGACACGGCGTCCTGAGGATCTTTCCATTCGAGAGCTTGTACAGCTTAGTGACAAGGTGCTGGCAACAAAGCAAAGCGAATGACTCCCGACGAACGACATATCGTGGGCTTCGGGATCTTCCTTGGTCTCGCGACGCTTCTTCTCCATCTTCTCCAGTAGCCCCAGACCGCATGGACATGCGCCGATTCTCCCAGCATCTCCACTCCGCCGATGTGCTCATCATCGGGTTCTTCATCATCCTCTCGCTTATCAACATCGTCTTCGCGTTCAAGATTCCGTATTGGTGGCAGCTTGTTGCCCTGAACTGTGCTGTGAGCGTGTTAATATGGTGGTTGGGATGGGCGCGTGCGAAGAAGGGCTCGAAACTTCTGCGTGACATCCATGAGTGGTACGTTGTGCCACTGGTGTTCTTTTCCTTCAAGGAACTCTACTACATGATCTATCCAATCCATGAGGGAAAGGACTATGATGATTGGCTGATCGCAATTGACAAGTGGATTTTTGGTGTCAACCCGACAGAATGGCTGGCACAGTTCTCACAGCCCCTGGCGACCGAGGTTCTCCAGATCGCGTATACATCGTTCTACTTCCTTTTTCTGATTGTGGGACACGAGTTCTACCGCCAGCGGCAGATCGACTACTTCCTCTTTTTCATGTTCACGATCATCTATGGATTCTTCCTTTCCTATCTTGGATACTTCTTCTTGCCTGCGGTTGGACCGCGCTTCACGCTGCACGACTTTGCCACGCTCAACCAGGATCTCCCGGGACTCCTCCTGACGCCGTACCTGCGCTGGTTCGTCAACACAGGGGGGTCCATCCCGCTTAATGTGCCGAGTGCAGTCTCCATGGCCGGCACTCAGCGCGATGTCTTTCCCAGCGGTCACACCATGATGACGCTTGTGCTGATGTACCTGTGTGCGCGCTGGAATGTAAAGGCCCGGTACTTTATCTACGTCATCGGTGCGCTTCTCATCGTCGCCACCGTGTATCAACGGTACCACTATGTGATTGACCTCGTCGCCGGCTTCGTATTTGCACTCGTTTGCATCGGCACGGCCTGGCCTCTCTATCACTATACTAAGCGCCGGTTCGATACCCTCGAGAACCGCTTCCCGCCAACGGAGACAGGGAAACACCTCGTCTCGATAGGGATTGGCTTCTAACATTTCGCTGTTGACACTCACCTACTGAATCACTACATTTGT
>CAYHRX010000667.1:0-448 GCA_964359075.1 uncultured Chitinophagales bacterium | reverse complement strand
TTGTACAGTTGCATAGTTGTTCAATTGTTGGTGAGGATAACCATGAAAGCTGAGACTATCGAGTTTGTCCACCGGGACAAGGCGAGCGCTGCCCGGAAATCAATCCCCGATACCGATACGCTGATAGGGCTGAGTGAGACATTCAAGGTGTTGGGGGATATCACACGACTGAAGATACTTCTTGCACTCTCTCACCAGGAGCTGTGTGTGAGCGATATTGCTTCACTCCTGTCGTTGACCGACTCCGCTGTTTCCCATCAACTTCGCATCATGAAAACCATGCGCCTGGTGAAGTACCGGAAAGAAGGCAAGATGACGTACTACATGCTCGATGATGAGCACATCGAGCAGCTCATCCGGCTGGGTGTCAAGCACGTGCAAGAGGACTGAGGCTTTCAGACAATGGCAGACCAAGAGAACACTACGCAATCGTTCTTCGTCTCCGGCG
>CAYHRX010000666.1:0-2060 GCA_964359075.1 uncultured Chitinophagales bacterium | reverse complement strand
GTCCGGTGCGCTGTTTTGCTTCCCGGAGCAGCACAAGTCCTTCCTCCTTCATCCCTTGAAAAGCATACGGCGACGTGCGCGGCTTGAACGCACCACCACGGAGGAACTTCGCCCCTGCTTCCTTCACGGCGTCGGCGGTCTGAAACAGCTGCTTGGGGCTCTCCACAGAACATGGGCCGGCAATAATAGCGATCTCTCTGCCTCCAATGACTTCCCCGTCAACTTCGATCTCCGAGTTCTCGGGCTTCGCATCTCTCCCCACAAGCTTGTATGGCTTCGTGATGGGGACTGCCTCTTCAACTCCAGCCATCGTGTTGAACAACTCAGGATTGATCTTCCCCTTGTTGCCTGTGATGCCGATTGCAATCCGATTGATACCGGCAATCTCGTGAGGCTGGTAACCCAGCGCTATCACTTTTTCTTTGACTCGGTAGATCTCTTCCTTCGTCGCGTCTTTCTTCATTAAGACGAGCATGGCTACTCCTGTGTCTTTCGTGAATTCCTGATCTTATCTCCTACTGCGGACTCCTTCCACACTGTGGAGAAGCTCCGCAAGTGCCCTCCCCGGTTCCTCCACTCGCAGCAACGGCTCCCCAACTACGAACGCGTGAATGCCGTGACTCATCAGGAGATCAATGTCCTTCCCCGTTTCGATGCCGCATTCACTGACGATGATCTTATCGTTAGGAACAAACTTCTTCAGGCGCACCGAAGTATAGATGTCGGTTTCGAAACTGTCCGGGTTCCTGTTGTTGATGCTGATAATGTCCATCGCCGACATATCCAGCGCTTCAATCTCGTCCTCAGTACGAACCTCGACGACAGACTCAAGCCCGAGCGATGTTGCCTCTTCAGCGAGGTCATGCAGTTGCTTCGTATCGAGCACTGCGGCAAGCAGGAACACCGCGTCCCCTCCATACGCTTTTGCCTCATACAACTGGTAGGGGTCGATAATGAAATCTCTCCCTACAATGGGCACAGTGATGAAGTCACGCATCCGCTCGATGAGCTCAAGCTTGCCGAGAAAGA
Organism: uncultured Chitinophagales bacterium; assembly: GCA_964359075.1. Lineage (GTDB taxonomy): Bacteria > Bacteroidota > Ignavibacteria > UBA10030 > UBA6906 > UBA11986. The sequence goes on along the minus strand of CAYHRX010000666.1, from coordinate 1,031 downwards.
ACTTCTCATCTGTCACAACTGACAAAGCAGTCGCCCCGGCATTCACGAATTCCCGTCCTGCGGCAAGAGGATCGAACCCCTTCTTCTTCACGTTCGTCGTCTGCGCGACCTTCTTGATCTCCGCGATGACGGCGATCTCTCGTTCACGCAACGCCTTTGCAAGCGACCGAGTCCTGTACGCGAACTTCGGCATGTCCTCCAGGCGGGTCCGAAGGACGGAACGCTTTCGCGCAGCCACTTCTTCCCGCTTGTGCTTGATGATTGCTTCGAGGAAGCTCATGCCTGTTTGGTGAACTCAATATACTGTTTCATCGGGAATGATGCACCTGCAGCCAGTTCTCAAGCAATCGCTCACCCAGTGTTGTCAGGATTGATTCCGGGTGGAATTGCACGCCTTCAACCGGGAAATGTCGGTGCCGCACACCCATAATAACGCCCTCCTCCGTACGAGCTGTTATTTCGAGCTCCTCGGGAAGTGCTTCGGGAGAAACAACGAGCGAATGATACCGGGTTGCATTGAATGGGTTTGGCATGTTCTGAAATAGCCGCGTTTCATGATGATAGATGCGTGATGTCTTCCCATGCATCAGCACCGGCGCATCGACAACCGAAGCTCCGAATGCGAACCCTATCGCCTGATGGCCAAGACAGACACCAAGGATGGGAGTTCGTTCACCGAGTTCTTTGATGAGCCGGACACTGATTCCAGCGTTCTCTGGCCGACCAGGACCAGGCGAGATGAGAACGCCGCAAGGGTCGAGTGCATGAACAGCTTCGACGGCAATTTCATCATTTCTAAACACCCGAACATCCGCTGCCAGCTTGCCAAGCAACTGCACAAGGTTATAGGTGAACGAATCATAGTTGTCTATTACAACGATCATACTCTTATCATACGACCATCATGGACGGATGTCAAGGATGAAGTTCCGGCAAGAGCGAATTCAGATTCTACCGGGGAATTCGTATATTTGGACACACGAGTTCAATGAGCAAGTGCAACACTATGGGATAAGATTTGCAATATTTGT
>CAYHRX010000665.1:0-2066 GCA_964359075.1 uncultured Chitinophagales bacterium | reverse complement strand
GACGGCGAACTGTGTGTCGAGAGGCTTTCTTCATGGAACACCTCCTACGATAGACAATTAATCATTATACACAAACTTCAGCCAGTTGCGAGTGTCTTTTCCGTTTTTCACGACATCAAAGAACATCGTCTGCATCATCTTGGTGATAGGACCGGGCTTACCGTTTCCGACAGGTATTTTGTCCACAGAACGGATGGGCGTAACCTCGGCGGCGGTTCCGGTGAAGAACAACTCATCGGCGACGTACACCATCTCACGAGGCACATTCAGCTCTTTCACTTCGTACCCTTCCTCCTTCGCCATCGTCATCACGGACATCCTCGTAATGCCCGGAAGAATGCTGGATGAGAGTGGCGGCGTGTAGATGATGCCATCTTTCACAGCGAAGAGGTTCTCTCCGCTTCCTTCACTCAGGTTGCCATTTACATCAAGCGCGATAGCTTCTGCAAATCCAGCTTTGAGGGCTTCCACTTTCATCAGCTGCGATAGGATGTAGTTTCCGCCGGCCTTTGCCATTTGCGGCAGTGTGTTCGGTGCGGGTCGGGCCCAGGTGGAGATGCATACATCGATCCCGTTGTTCAGCGCCTCGGGGCCAAGATAGTTTCCCCACTCCCACACAGCAATGGTCACGTCAACCGGACAGTTCAGCGGGTTCACGCCAACATCGCCATAGCCGCGATACACGATGGGCCTTATATAGCATGCCTTCATCTTGTTCGCACGGATTGTGTGCAGGATTGCATCTTCAATCTGGGATTCGGTGTAGGGGATCTCGGTCCGGTAGATCTTGGTCGAATCAAACAAGCGTCTAATGTGTTTGTCAAGCCGGAAGATCGCCGTGCCTTTCGCGGTCTCATAACATCTGATCCCCTCAAACCAACTTGAGCCATAGTGAACGACATGTGAGAGGACATGGATATGCGCATCGTCCCAGTTCACGAGCTTCCCATTCATCCAGATCTTGTCTACTTTCTTAACAGGCATAAGGTAACCTCATCGTCGTTTGGAAGGAAATCCCGCTTCTGCTAGAGCGGGTACTGATAGATCCTGTATCGTTTGGTTTTCTCTGCGTTCATCAACGCTGCGCCACGGTTCATCATCACATTGTCCTCAACAACCCAGCTCGCTTCACCGTGGGGATAGCCTTGCTCCACTGCTCTGCGGCCTGTTTCATAGAACAGGACTCCCCCGATTCCTGAATTGAGATATTCGGGAAGCACACCGAGGATAATGATGCGTATGAAGTCGATCCTCTTCTTGAAAAGGAAGAGCCGGACCAGCGCCGGGAGAAGGTATCCTCGCTTGTTATCCTTCAGCACCATGTTCAGGTCTGGGAGGGACATCCCAAATCCGACCGGCTTCCCTCTGACTTCCGCAATGATCACCAGTTCTGGATTGACCACGGGCTTCAAGTCTTTCGCCACGTAAGCAAATTCTTCATCGTTCATCGGCACCTCACCCCAGTTTCGCTCCCAACCTTTATTATAGAGGTCCCGTATGATCGCCACCTCCCTGTCAAACTCTTTCATATTGAGAGATCTGAAAACAACGCCATCACGCTTCTTCACAATCTCCGAGACACGGGTCAGCTTGTCGGTAAACACTTTGTCTTTGTGGACGTAGTAGGCATAAAGATCCTTTGCCTTCTGGAAGCCATATCCCTCGACAAGTTTCTCATAGTATGCCGGGTTGTATGCCATGAGAATTGCCGGCGGCTTGTCGAACCCGTCAATGAGCAGCCCGTACTCATCGTTCACCGAGGGGCTGGCCGGCCCGCGCATGGCTGTTGCCTTCCGGTCACGGAGCCATCGCTTTGCCGCATCAAACAGAGTGTTGGCAACATCCTGATCGTCCACACACTCAAAGAAACCGAAGAACCCAATGTTCTCGTTGTGTTCCTTGTTGTGATTGTGGTTGATGATGGCGCCGATACGGCCAACAAGCTCTCCATCGCGTTCGGCAAGGAACAACTCCATCTCAGCATGTTTGTAGAAAGGATTGTTGTTCCGATCGATGAGCTTCCTCCTGTCCATCAGAAGCGGCGGTACCCAGTAAGGATTGCCCTT
>CAYHRX010000664.1:0-2070 GCA_964359075.1 uncultured Chitinophagales bacterium | reverse complement strand
TCTGCAACCGGGCGATGAGGTGATCGTACCAAGCTTCACATTTGTCTCGACGACCAACTGTATCATGCGCGAGGGGGCAATGCCCATCTTCGCCGATATCATCCCCTCTGCTTTGACGATTGATGTTGAAGATGTACGGAGGAAGATCACGCCACGGACGAAAGCAATCATCCCGGTTGGCTATGCCGGTATTGCCCCGGAGATGGACGAGCTGATGGCTCTGGCACGTCAGCACAACATCGCAGTTGTTGAAGACGCTGCGCAGGCAGTGGGCGCGTACTACAAAGGCCGACCACAGGGAACCATTGGCGACATAGGCTGTTTCAGCTTCCACGAGACGAAGAATCTTTCCACAGGAGAGGGCGGAGCATTTGTTACCAACAACGAGGAGTATGCCTCCCGTGCGGAGATCATCCGGGAAAAGGGGACGAACCGCAAGGAGTTCATGCTGCACCTGGTAGACAAGTACACGTGGGTGGACGTGGGCAGCAGCTTTCTCCCTTCGGACCTCATCGGCGCATTGTTATACAGCCAGTTGGAGAAGATGCTGGAGATTCAGAAACACCGCAAGGCAATTCATGAGCGGTACATGGAGGGCTTTGCGTCACTCGCGGCATCCGGCTCACTTACACTTCCCACCATCCCATCGCACACAACATCAAACTATCACATCTATTATGTGTTGATGAGAGATGAGACGACGCGTAACGCAGCATTCACGTTCTTCAGGGAACACAACATCGGTGCAACATTCCATTATCTCCCGCTGCATCTGGCGCCAGTTGCACAGCGATGGCATCGCTACAAAGCCGGAGACTTTCCAGTCACGGAATCTGTCAGTGGACGTTTGCTTCGGTTGCCAATCTATCCCGCATTGACAGCAGTAGAACAGGACTACGTCATTGAGACGATGCATGCATTCTTCAAGCAAGGATCCCATCACGGATGAACTCTATTAGCAAAAGTCTACCCTCCTTCATCGTTGTCTTCCTTCTCTCGGCAGCTGTTCTGTCATCGTGCTCTCGGAAGGCAAGCGCGCCACGGCTTTCTCCTGCCGATAGCATGATGATCGTTCAGGATAACCTCGCACATCGCGCTGGAGTGGACAGCTTCTTTCGCTACGACAAGGGCTCACCGTTCACACGCGACAGCACGATTCAATATCATGGCCTCAATTGGTTCCCTGTGGATGTCCGGTACCGGGGGACATCTCAGCTTTACCGATACGACAGGCCTGAAACCGTCATCGTTCTCGGCACAAAGGGCGAAGAACGCAAGCAGCTTCGGTATGGCTATTTCACGTTCACCGTCCCTGACAAACGCGGCCAGCCGGTTGTGCTCAGGCTCGATGTCTACAAGTTCACGCCTTACGATGCAAAGCGGTATGCACTTTACAGAGACGCTCTCAGTGTTTGGTTTACTGACGAGACTACTGGTAAGGAAACGTACGGCGTCGGACGCTATGTGGAGATCGGCAACGAACATCCCGACCCGAACCATCTCTACATCATTGATCTTAACAAAGCCTACAACCCCTACTGCGCGTACAGCGATCTGTACTCGTGCGCCGTCCCCCGCAAAGAGGACCATCTGGATATTGAGCTGCGCGTAGGTGAAAAGAAGTATCATGAATAATATGGACGAACGACAATGAACAAATCTGTCATCACTGGCATTACGCTCATCGTCATCGGGCTGGTGTTCCTCCTGCCGAATTTCATAGAGGAGCTCACTTTGCGTGAGTTGTGGCCCGTATTGATGCTCGGCCCGGGACTTCTTTTCTTCGCCGCCTTCTTTGCTGATCGGAAAAGCTACGGGCTGCTTATGCCCGGCAGCATCCTCACAACGCTCGGGCTTCTCTTCCTCTACTGCACCATCTTCGGCTGGTACTGGATGAGGGAGCTCTGGCCGTTCTATCTCATCGGGCCCGGCATCGGGTTCCTCCTGATGTACTACTTCGGCAAGAAAGAAACGGGCCTGCTTGTACCAGGCACCATCTTGACGCTCCTCGGCGTCATCTTCCTGCTAAGCTTCTCGGCATACGAATACCTGTGGCCACTCGCCATCATC
>CAYHRX010000663.1:0-2086 GCA_964359075.1 uncultured Chitinophagales bacterium | reverse complement strand
ACGCCATCAGGCCAATGATGGGGTTGGGGAAACCGAGTAGTGACCCTTGCCATGAACCAAGATTCTTTCCACACTGCACGATGACGCTGAAGTCGCAAGATGCTGCTTCTTCGGGGTGCAGCAACTTGTGAATCTTTTCCAGGGTCAATGCGAAGGCAGCTGTGAGGCCAACGAAACCCGCAATGATGAGAAATACAGGGTAGCCAACCGGGCGCTTTGAGTCTGTAGAAGTGATGCTCACCTACTCATTATTGTCCTGTGTGGGAATATTACGTTCAGGAACCACACAGGTGAGTGAAACCTGACATACTGGTATCAGTGCGAAGGCAACGTTCTCGCGCGACGTGACAAACAAGACTTTGCATAACAACGGTTATGCGCACGGGAGATCACCGCGATCGCCCGCCACAGTTCCAGAGCTACATGCCGGATTCCGTGGGAAGACATAAAGATTTATAGCCAGAATTCTTCGGAATTCTGCAAACGAGAATAGTTACATCCCCGTGACGCGGTGACGCAGGGGGTAACGGGGAGTACACCACTGATGGTGAATAACACCGAGAACGACGACAACGTTGTTGAAGAATTTGTGACCGAAGTAGTTTCTGAGGCCGTTGAGGTAGCTGAAGAGATTGTCGCTGAAGCCGTCGAGGTTGCCGAAGCAATAGTCGCTCAGGCAGAAGAAGTGGCGACGGAGATTGTCACTGAGGCAGAAGTAGAAGCGGCAGTTATCGAGGTAGCGGCCGAAGTACTTGCAGAAGCCGTCGTGGAAGCAGCCATTGTTGAGGCCCCCGTTGTCGAGAAGGTTGAATACCCCACCTTCGAAGCAAAAGAAGTAACCGACATCTTTTTCTTTGCTCCCAACCTTCCTGGTTCAGAGGACCGTGTTCCTTCTCGTGACGGCCGTGACCGTATGGAAGACCGTCGTCCCAACCGCAACAACCGACAGGAACGTGGCGCTTTTGGACAGGTAGAGGACGAAGGAAATGACGGGGGCACACTTCGTCGCCGCGTTCGTCAACGCCAGGGTGAAAACCGCGAAATCCAGGACGATTCCGGCAACACTGTTGTTCGAATTCGCACCCCTCGAGCTCCTGAACTCATTACTGAGCCTCAGCGCATCAAGGGCTCAACTCGACTTGAGGCAAAGAAGCAGCGCCGCCGTGATGGCCGTGATGCTGGCCGTCGTCGCACAGTTGTGACCGAGAGCGAGTTCCTCGCTCGTCGTGAAGCCGTCGATCGCGCCATGATCGTTCGTGAAAAAGAAGATCGCGTGCAGATTGGTGTGCTCGAGGACAACGTCCTCGTGGAGCACTATGTCGCTCGCGCTTCTGAAGCAAGCCTGATTGGCAACGTCTACCTCGGTAAGGTGCAGAACGTTCTTCCTTCGATGGAAGCCGCCTTCGTTGACATTGGCCGTGGCCGCAACGCCGTTCTCTACTCGGGTGAGGTTGACTGGGATTCGGTCGAAACGGGAAACCAGCCACGCAAGATTGAGAATGCCCTCAAGCCCGGTGACAAGGTTCTCGTTCAGGTCACCAAGGACCCCGTAGGACAAAAGGGTGCACGTCTGACCTCTCAGGTTTCACTTCCAGGTCGCTATCTGGTCTATGTACCCAACGGATCCATGAACGGCATCAGCCGTAAGCTGCCAGATACTGAGCGCACACGTCTCAAGCGCATCTTGAAGGAAGTTCTTCCCGAAAACGTTGGTGTGATTGTCCGCACCGCAGCCGAAGGTGCAACCGAAGAGCAGCTCACCGTTGATGTTCAGCGTTTGACCCAGCAGTGGGAAGAAATCTCGCGCAAGGCAGAGAATGATGCAGCTCCTGCCATCTTGCACAGTGAATCTGACCTGCTGATCAAGATTGTTCGTGACGTTTTCAATGAAGACTTCCACCGCATGATCATTCAGGGTGATATTGCCAAGGGCACCATCGAGAGTTACCTCAACCAGGTTGCTCCTGAACTCCTTGAGCGTGTTTCAGCGTATGAAGGCACTCGTGATGCATTTGATGAGTACCGCATCACCGAGCAGATTGAAAAGGCTCTGGAAATTGATGTGATCAAAAGCCGTTTGGTTGGG
>CAYHRX010000662.1:0-2096 GCA_964359075.1 uncultured Chitinophagales bacterium | reverse complement strand
GGTTGCGCGAATACAGGAGTGGAGGAATTCAGGTGAGAAGTCTGCCCCATTCTCCCACACAATAGTGTGCAGGTCAGGGTGGACTTTGAATTGTCGGAAGCGGTTTCGATCTTTGAGAGGCTCGAATACTGATCCCCAAAGTACGTCTTTGAGATCGACTTCACCTTCGGAAGGTTTGGCGCTGGAGATTATTCTGTGCGATGGGATGCGTCGCATGTCCCATCAGGAGTCTACTAACGTACATTCCATGAAGAAAGAGACCACATGAAACTCCACACGCTCTACACCATCACAGCTATCACTTTGATGTTTTTCGGAGTGGGCTGCCTCCTCGTACCGGAAGCTGTCTTCTCTTTCTATGGCGTCATCCTGGACCCGGCAGGCATTATGCTGGCGCATCTTTCAGGCGCCGGGATCATTGCTCTGGGCGTTCTCGCATGGAAAAGCCGGAAGATCACCGATCCTGCCGCACTCCGTGCAAACGCAACAGCGATCTTCTGGTTCTTCGTCATCAAGACAGCCGTGACTCTGCTGGCCCAGTCGGGCGGCGTATTCAATGCAATGGGCTGGAGCATTGCTGTTCTGGATGGATTGTTCCTGCTGGCGTATGCCAACGCGCTGTTCTTGAGGCGATCCACTACAGCGTAATATTTCATCCAGCCCCGGCCGCACATGTCAGTTCAGACACAGCCCGAAGTCTGGCTCCGTGGTCCCATCGAAGGGATCGAGCCGCTGCTGCAACCGGTTGCCCATGCCCTGCTACAAATGCTGGAGGATGTCGGGAAAGTGTGCACACCCCTGACCAATGATGAGCTGTGGGGACGACCCGGCGGCGCAGCTTCAGTGGGATTCTTCACTTATGCCCGTGGAGAGGTATTAAGTGATGGACAGCGTGCGGCTCTCTTCAAAGAAAAGACCGACGGATCTGGAACCGCAGAGGAATTGATTCAGCAACTGCGGAAGACCATCGAAGCTGCACTCTCTCAACTTCGTTCCACAGATTCGTCGTCGCTTCTGAAGCCACGCGAGACTCCTTTTTCACGCGGCTGAACACGCGCAGCGACATGCGGGACAGATTATCACCACCGCCAAAGTTGTTCAGAATATTCATCCGCCTTCCGCCCGGAATGCGACCGATGGGTCGAGGAGATTAGAATAACGCCTTGACCACTACGAGCAGGCAGTTCGCGACGGGCCTCTCCCCTGTTGCGTCCGATGGAGAGTTCACGATCTTCCCCTCAACCACCATCGTTGTTGAGCCACCACCGTCAAGGTTCAGTCCTTGATACACGCCGAGAGAAATCATCAAGTCGGCAAACTCCGGGAGAGTCATTCCAACGCTGGACTGCTGGCGTCCATCCACTGTAATGAAGTAGACTGTAGTGCTATCTTGTGAGAACCCAACACCGGTCCGCGGATGACGCTTGGACGAGAAGTCCGGCGCACTCCCTTCCGAATGCTCACTCAGTCCGGCCACAGTGCGACCATCAAGCACAAGACGCGGTGTTCCCCCAATGAGAGTCTGAAGCCGGTCGTGATGCGAAACCAAACTCAGTAGGACTTTCACTGTGTCACCGTCGCTCACGTTCTTTGCCGTCAGAGAATCACCAACAAGCGACGCGACCATCCCGGAGTCTGCTATTGGTGCTCCGCCCCCAACGTATACGCCTCCCTGAATCACGAAGAGCAGCGTATCGCCGCGGCTGCCACACGGCCTGAGAACACGATCTCTTGGCCCCAGACTGGTCGAATCTATCGGAGAAACAGACCCTGCAAAGGTGTTGAACAACGTCACTGCGTTGCGTCGTCTGTAGTGATTGATACCGGTGACATCCGTGACGGAGTCGTCCTTCCACATAACTGACCCGGCAAACGAGTAGCGTTCAATCACGGGCCTGTTCGCGTTCGTCATGCCAAACTGTGAACGCGGCGTGTTCCTCCAAACAAACGCCTTGACGAACACACCATTGATGACCTGATAATTTATGCTCTCGCCGGTCTCGAGCGAGAAGAAGTCGGCGTTAAGCGCTGCGATGACATAGTGGAGGGAATCGTTCTTGCGGGAGGCAATTGAGCTTGTGGTTTCTCTTCCCCGG
>CAYHRX010000661.1:0-2102 GCA_964359075.1 uncultured Chitinophagales bacterium | reverse complement strand
GTCAGACTGAATGGCGACAAGCGCGTAGCCCGCATAAGTTGGAGTTCTGCCAGCCCTTTCGGCTCGTTCTCTCGCTCTTATCATTTGCTGCATATACGCTCGAGCGATCTCCTCGCTAGTAAAACCACGCGCTTCTGGTACCCTGCCTGGATGATTAAAATTCGGTGGAATACCAATTCGAGCACCGGAGAGTCCGATACAGCCTCTACGCGCGCGAGCGATGTCGTCGTCGGTCCAACCGTGGACTTCCTTCATGAATGTAAAATAAGCCTCTGCGTCCCACCTTCCTAAGTCAGTTTCATCTAAGAATCCCGTCGGGTCGATCGAATGTAACGGTGAATTCTTAACGTAACGCATTAGATTTGTATCGCCGCCAAGAAACGTGATGGGATCTTCACTGGCCCAGCGGTTATTTATCGCAAAACGGTGCCAACTGTACGATGCCCCAGTCTCCTCATCGCGGTCCATTCCTCCAAACCCCATCAGGAAATCAACCGCGGAATTCGATTCGGCCGTGACATTGCCGAAGGCCCCATACTTGAGGTGATTCTGGTTTGTTCCCGAGTTAATGACCAAATCTCGGACGGTCCCGATATTGTCGGTCAGCGACCAAAGAAGGGCATTACTAGAATCTTCGTCGGCTAGGAGTTGATCGACAGTGGGGCCGTGGAGATAGCGATGAGTAAGATTATTGCTGCCGTCAAATTGGAGGACTACGCGGGTGATGCCTTGGTCTTCGTAGACGTATCGGATGGTGGTGCTGCCCGTGGCTCCTGCGCCGTCGGGATCGACGGTTTTGAGGATGCGGCGGTCGTACACGTCGTACTTGTAGTCGGCGGTCATGGTGGCGGTTCCCATGCCGTCTTTGTCCGTGACGTTCGTCAGCCGGTTGCGGTAGTCCCAGGTGAATTCGCGGGTGGAACTGTCGCTGATTTTTGTCCGCAGGGTCATGTTCCCTTCGTCGTCGTACGTGTAATCGTACATGCCGTCGGAGTCGAGGTGGTTGTTGGCGCTGACGCTGTTGCTGCCGCCGGTGGGGTTGCCGTTGGCGTCCCAGGCGAAGGTTTCGTCGGTCTGGTAGCTGTAGTCCGCGCCGGTGAGCTGGCTGGTTTTGTCGTAGGTGTAGTCCACCGTCCCGTCCTGCGACGTGATGCCGATGATCCGGTCCATGTAGTCGTAGGAATACGCATACGCGGTGAAAAGGCTGCTGCCGCCCCGTTTGTGGTCGATGCCGGTGATGCGGTTCAGCGTGTCGTACGAGAAGAGGGTCGTCGCCACTTCATTCCAGGTGCTGGACGGTTTGACCTGCCGCTCCACGCTCGTGAACTGGCTCAGCGCGTTGTAGGCGAAGTTGGCGCGTTTGTTGGCTACGGTGTTCCCGCCGTTTCCAATCTGCGAGACTTGCGTCATCCGGTTCATGTGGTCGAATGTGTAGTCATTCTTGAAGTCATTCGTCCCGCCCACGGTGGCCGACAGTTGGGTTCGATTGCTCGCGGCATCGTAGACGCTCGTCAGTATAACCCGCGGAACGCCCGAACTTCCATTATTGTCCACCGTCAACTGCCGGCCAATAGCATCGTAGGTATAAGCATACGTGCTATCCGGGTCGCTAGCATCCGTCAGTTGGCTCGCCGTATCGTAAGTATACGCAATCGTCCTGCTCACGCTGCCGGATTGGGCGGAGGCGGCGTCCCCTTGAAGTTGGGCCACGTTGACTCCCGCGAGTCCGCCGCCGTTGAACGTGACGGTCCAGGGGCCGCCGTTGGAACCACTGACCGAAATATTTCCCGATCCGACACTGGTTAATGCTTCCAAGGCCGAATCGACCGTGCCGCTACTGGCATTATAGGCGATGGGGGCCGTCGTTTGCCCGCCGAAGGCCAGGCGGAACGTGCCGTCGGTGGCGTTCGATAGCGTAACGACCTGCACCTCGTTCGTGCCCCCGCCGCCGTTCACGTCGGTCGCCTGCACATCGGTCTTCGGCCCCATCATGAAGCTGATGCCGGACGTGTTGATGGTGACCTGGGCCTGGTCGGCACCCCCCAGGCTCCCCTGGAACGTCAGGGTCCATTCTTTGGCCGTACTGGTGTCGGTCGTTTTGG
>CAYHRX010000660.1:1788-2105 GCA_964359075.1 uncultured Chitinophagales bacterium | reverse complement strand
GATGCCATTGCCGATTGGCCGATCCTCAACGCGTTGCTGAATGCCGTAGGCGGTGCAAGCTGGGTGAGCGTTCATCACGGAGGCGGAGTAGGCATGGGGCTCTCCATCCATGCGGGCATGGTCGTCGTTGCCGACGGCACGAAGGAAGCAGAAGCCCGTCTGCAGCGCGTCCTCACGTACGATCCCGGCATGGGCATCGTGCGTCACGCAGACGCGGGCTACGAGAGGGCGGTGGAGAATGCGAAGAGACAGGGGGTGAAGATACCGATGATGAAGTGATCCACGAATCTACACGAATGGACACTAAGGGTACTGCT
>CAYHRX010000660.1:0-1688 GCA_964359075.1 uncultured Chitinophagales bacterium | reverse complement strand
TTAACGTTGTTACCGATGATGAAGTGATCCACGAATCTACACGAATGGACACTAAGGGTACTGCTTTACAAAGAGGAGGTCTTTAACGTTGTTACCGATGATGAAGTGATCCACGAATCTACACGAATGGACACTAATGGAACTGCTTTACAAAGAGGAGGTCTTTAAGATTGTTGGTGCTGCAATGGAGGTGTACAATGAGTTGGGGCCTGGCTTCCTCGAAGCTGTATACCAGGAGGCTCTCGAAATCGAGTTTCTTCGCCAGGGAATTCCGTTTGTATCACAGAAAACACTCCCCATCAAGTACAAAGAACAGTTGCTCCAGAAATCCTACGTTGCTGACTTCCTTGTATACGAAAAGATTGTCGTTGAACTTAAGGCACTTGATCGTCTCACGGGTACTGAGGAAGCTCAAGTGCTCAACTACCTGAAGGCAACTGGTCAACGAGTGGGGGTGCTGCTGAACTTTGGAACCCCCAAAAAACTTGAATGGAAACGCTATGTTAAATAGCAGTGCCCAGATTGATTTCTCTTTGTTCCTGTTCATTCGTGTGCATTCGTGGATAACTTAATGGAGGAATAACCCATGCATTGTTTCGGCCATATTGAAATCCCCACCACCAACGTCGCGAAGTCCAAGAAGTTCTTTAGCACGGTCTTCGGTTGGACGTTCACCGATCACCCCGAGATCGACTACACGCTCTTCCACACCGGCGGACATCCCAACGGCGGACTTGAGCTTGTGAAGAAGATGCCGAAGAAGGGACAGGTGAATGTCTACATCGAAGTCGACGACATCGATGCAAAGTTGAAAGAGGTCAGGAAGGCAAGGGGGAAAGTCGTTGTGAAAAAGACGCCCGTCGCCAGCATGGGATGGTATGCAAAGTTCGCAACGCCGGATGGATGCATTCTGTGCCTCTGGCAATCAGCACCGAAAGTGTAGTCAGCTGGTAGGGCAATTGACGAAAATTCCTGCGGGGTTGTGCGCAGCGTGCCGGCATTCCAGTGTGATCCGAAACGCTATGGGGAGTGTGTTTCATCTGTGTGAGTTGTCCAGAACCAATCCGCGATTTCCGAAGTATCCGCGCTTGCCGGTTCCTTCCTGCAGAGGATATGAACCTGTCGACGCTGAGTCACACAAAGACGATAAGAAGCCCGATGACCAGAACTGAAGTCCAGTACTTTTTCCGGAAGGAAGCAAATGAAATGGCGGCAAGCGCGAAAGACCTCAGCGCTACCGTCAGAGCGACGTTGCGCGCCCCGTCGTCGAACGCACCTGCTGATGTGTCAGGCCTGATGGATCCTATCCGGTTCAAGCGCTTCCTGATCACCCTCCTCAAAGTTCTCATCGTCATCGAGCTTGCCAGCGCGTTCTTCACGGGGCTGGAAGGCAGCGGTTGGGGTCAATTCGGGTTTGATCTTGTTGTAGCCGGCGTCCTTTATCTCACGTGGGACAAGATCACGACGCTCATACGAGAGAAGAAGGAAGAGTACGCGCGCAGAATGAAGGAGTCGATGCACACGATCCCGCTCTGGGATGCGCTTGCATTCTCTTTGCTGTGGAGCGACGAGATCTATCAGGATGTCCCTGTGGATCGGCGACGCCTGGTGGTGATTTCCTTTACGCTCATTGCGCTCGGACTGGTTGCAGCTTTCCTGAAGCTGGGGGGAGGTCTCATGCCGCTTGT
>CAYHRX010000659.1:1389-2106 GCA_964359075.1 uncultured Chitinophagales bacterium | reverse complement strand
TATCGTGGACGAGGTCCAGAAGGTCCCCGCCCTCCTTGATGTTGTCCATCAACTCATCCAGAGTATCGCCCTGGGGATCACTGACGCCGACCTCCAGATTAGGAGAGCCGGGAACATTGACTTCACCGTCGCCCGGACCAACCAATACCGGCTCATCCGGGCGCTGAGTATCCACCATAAGTTGAAAATCAACAGGGGCCCAGCCTTCAAGCAAGGAAGTATTTCTAATGAGACAGTTCCAAGTGTAGGTGTGCTGATCAGCCAGACTGACAGGGCCAAACGTAATTGTAGCGTCTGTGCCGCTCAGTTCCACATATCCTCTCTGCTCCCATGCGCTGACATACATGATCGTCAGAAGCGGCGGGTTGGCTGACTCACTACTGTCAAAATCCACACCATTACTACCGGTATCAACGAGAACGACCCCATAGTTCGGCAGGCCGTCACTCCAATCCTGGGCAAACTCGGTTATGTCTATTGTTCGCCAGCCTGTCTGGCTGAAGTCTCCATCAATTGCAACGCCGGCGTGGGAGCCGGGACCGTCGGCGCCTGGATTCGTCCACGGCAGGCTATCCCGGCGGTCGTTCCAGGTCACTTCATTTTCAGCCCAGTCCTCTGTCAGACGGTACAGTCTTGTGGGACTACCGTCTCCAAAACAACGGACTTTCAAGACAGCAGACACAATCGTTGCACCGGCAGGCACTTGCCCCGGATCCA
>CAYHRX010000659.1:0-1379 GCA_964359075.1 uncultured Chitinophagales bacterium | reverse complement strand
GACATTTATGCCGGAGAGATATTCGCCGCCGTAATTGCTGTTCGGGTCATCAGCGGAAATCTGAGCGTCATCGGTCTGATTCGGACCGCTGAAAGTGACTGTCTGTGGCGAATAGCCGACGTAAAGCGCGGCGTCGAGAAGTCCTACGGGGTCTGACGCAGAACACGTGAATGTCACGGCAGAGGAATTCCTGACAGCCCCATCAGAAGGTGAATTCAGATATACGGTCGGAGGTCGGGGCAGATAGACATTGAGCGTCCTTTGCTCTGTGGCATTGGTTTGCCCTTCAATATCGGAGGCAAAGGCCTGATATGTATATGTTCCTTCAGCCAGGTCGGACTGATTCACGTAAAGGGCCCATTTGTGTGCATCGTACTTGCTTAGATTGGAGTGATAGAACTGCCGTATCTCAGCAGGACTAAAAGACCTCATGTATATCCTGACCTCATCCACCGAGGAATTGATGAAGTCATCGTCTTGGGTGTCCTTGCTTCCTATTGCAAGATTCGCATTATTCAAGATGCTCCCGGAAACTGAAACGGTTCCATTGAGCACGCCGTCAATCCATAATTCGGCCACGTCGCCCCCGGGATCGCTCTTTCTCTGGGCAAACACGAAATGCCATTTGTTGTCGTTGTAGGCATCTGTGGAATAGACGGACGCGTCTGTTCCATCTGTATTAAGTTCCCAGTAGATATAGTCCGTAGGACCGCTCGGTGCGTGCTCGATTTTGTACCACGTGCCCGCCGTATAGGTAGAACCTTTTCTTATAACGTCTCCGTCATAGTCGTCCCTGGTCAGAATCCAGAATGTTATCGCGAAATCACCGCTACCAGGGTTCAATGAGTCTGAATGGTACACAAGAATACTCTGCCCTTGCGTTACCCCGTCGCCCGTAAAGTCAAAAGCGCCTCCATATCTGCCGTTAGGAATCCAAACGGGGACCTTCTCCGAAGAACAAAGCAGATCGCTCAGATACCCATCGTTGCCGGCCAATGAAAGGTCCTTCACCAAGCCGCAAGGAACGCTGTAATCCTCCCCGAGGGCGGACACATTGTCAAAGTTGAACATCAATACAAGAGAGTCGTCGTAGAGCGTGTAACCGGATCCGTTCCAATCAAATGTCACGTCGGCCAAATTGGGCTCCACTATCACGATGTTTATATCAACCGCAGAGTCTGTGATTGCCTCTCCGTCATCGGGCGTGGGACTGACAAAGAAAATCGGATCAGAAACAACAAAGTGCGCCTGCAGGTCATAAGTGGATGATATGTCGAGAGTTCTCTGGTCTGCCGCCAATACGGAACTCGTCCCAAAGGCATAGCTTAGGGTCAGAAGAACAAGAAATGCAGTGATAACAGGTCTTTTCGTCAGAGTCA
>CAYHRX010000658.1:0-2113 GCA_964359075.1 uncultured Chitinophagales bacterium | reverse complement strand
TACTGTCAGTTCTCCGGCGCTCCGCTGGTGTTCCATGTCGAGACACCTGTGAAGTTCTCTCTATCGAACAGCACATTGATAAATCCCACGACGGGAGTTGAGATCGTGCCTGACCTGGCAGGATCGGGGACACCAACAACAATCAACATCCTGAATAACACGATCTCGGGCGTCACCGGTGTCGGCGTTTCTGTCCAGAATTATTCGGACTTACTGATTCAGGGGAATGCGCTCACCGGTACCGGAGGTGGTGAATTACAAGCCTATGGCGTTTCGTGCAATGCCGCCTCGCCTCGGTTGCTTGGAAATAACATCCAATCGTTCAGCATAGGCTTGAATTGCCTGAACCAGAGCAGTCCTATACTTGAGAACGGCACTGCAGGAGGAAACAACGTCATCAAGAACAACGATATCGGTGTATCGTGCGACAATGGTTCTAATGCCGTTCTCGGTCTCATCTCAGGTTCCGGCCCACCGGATGACGGCGGACAGAACAGCATCTTCAACAACACAACGTATAACGTCCGGCTCACAAACGGATGCAACGTCTACGCACACAACAATTGGTGGGGCGCAGCACCACCTGCTACCGACAAGTTCTCGCAAGATGAAACAAGCAAATTGTACTACGAGCCGTATCTGCCCACAGACCCAAATGGTGGCGGCTCAAGTCCGATCGGCGGCAGCCTCATTGTTGAACGGGATGCCGGGATATCCCCTCAGCAGGGTGACGATCCTCGCTTGGATCCCCTTGGGGATCATCCTCAAATGAAGCTGGCGGTGTCCCAGCGTATCAGAAGCCAGTACACAAGTGCCATGACAACATTGCGGGGTGTCATTGCAGGCGCAAATGAGTTGGTGAAGGTGAAGAAGTGGGCCGTCAGCGAACTTGTGGCTAATGCGCTTCAGCTGCGCGGTGCAAACCTCTCTCCCTATCTCACTGCGCTTCATGGCCAGCAACCTGCGTTGTATCAAATGGTCAGGAATGGGTTGGTTACAAGTCTGCTGAGCGAGAGGAACATTCCGCCCGCGCGTACTGCACTGGAAGATAACATCAGAGGTTATCCGAACTCCTCGGTGGAATGTTCCGGATTGTATGGGAAGTTCGCTGTGGCACTCTTTAGTGACCATGATGTATCGGCGGCGCAAGATATGCTCACTGCTCTTTCAAACCGGTATCGATCATCAGCGGAGAGAAACCTTGCTGCAATCCAGATCAGGCTCGAGCAGAATAGAACATCAGCTCTGAATGGCGGTGGGCAAGGCCTAACCGTCCAAAACGCTGGCTTGATGAAACAGGATGGGCCGATTGAAGAACAACCATTGCGCTTTAGTCTGTCTCAGAACTTTCCAAATCCGTTCAATCCAACGACGAACATTAAACACTCCATTCCCGAGGATGCATTCGTCTCGTTGAAGGTGTACGATGTCCTGGGCAGGGAAGTTGCTGTGCTTGAGTCCACACAGAAACGCGCGGGCTCATATGCTGCAACGTTTAACGCATCAACTCTTTCGAGTGGCATCTACATTTCCAGACTATCGGTTGTGCCGTTGGCGCAACGAGACCTCGTCTCGACAAGTCAAGATGGGCGGGCAGGCACGTACAATGAAATGAGGCGCATGTTGTTACTGAAGTAATAAGCCTCTCTCCGATACGCGCCGTTAGCTGGGGTGGCTCCTTTCTGGGCCACCCCTTTTGTTACCTTGCTATCCAAAGTCTATTTCCTTACCTTTATTTCAATGAAAAAAAAATCCGCGACACCAGGTCATAATTCCTGAACCTTGGTGTCTTTCTGTCTTAGTAGCAACGGCATCTTGAACACTCCCAGAAACATAGCAATCCTTGGCTCCACCGGCTCCATTGGGTGTAGCGCGCTGGAGGTGATCGCGAACTTTCCGGATCGGTTCCGCGTTACATACCTGACGGCCAACAGGAATGTCGAGTTACTGCAGGAACAGATCCATCATTTCAGGCCGAAGGGAGTCGTCCTCCTGGATGAGAGTCAGGCTTCTGTCCTGAAGACGCTCGTCGACAGCGAAACCGAAGTGTTGGTTGGGGAAGAGGGACTGACGGAGATTGTACAACGTAAGGACGTTGACATTGTCTTAAGCG
>CAYHRX010000657.1:0-2117 GCA_964359075.1 uncultured Chitinophagales bacterium | reverse complement strand
AAAAGTTGTTCTACCTACTATCATCTCACTCATTAATATTCTATTGAGGTAATCGTGAAGACATTCATTCCCGCAATCGTTGCGCTCATGCTGGTCGGCGGGGTTGCTGCGCAGGCACAACAACGGATTGCATACGTGAACTCGAGCAAGATATTCCAGGAGATCCCTGAGGCCCAGGAGGCTCAGAAGAAGATCGACGCAATCACCAAGCCGTACCAGGATTCGCTTGCCGCCATGGAAAAGGAGCTCCAGTCGAAGATCGAGGAGTACCAGAAAAAAGAGGCGCTGATGAACGACGCCGCGAAGAAGGCAGCCCAGCAGGAGTTTGCAGACTTGAGGCGCAAGTATGACGAGTTCCGACTCGACAAGTTCGGCAACGAGGGAGAAATTGCCAAGCAGACCGACAGGATCATCAACCCTCTGAAGGACAAGATCCTGAAGGCGATCGAGAAGGTTGCCAAAGAAGAGAAGTACACGTTCGTGTTTGATCAGACGGAGAATGTGCGAGTGCTCCTGTACGGCGATCCGAGGGAGGATTTGACCAACCGCGTGATTGACAAGCTGAAGCGCGGCAAGTAATGACACGTATGCCTATATCCGGAAGGAGGAGCAGGATGAAACGCGGTGCACTGGTGTTGCTGGTATTGGTCATCCCGCCGCTTGCGTTGTCGCAGATGAAGGTTGGCCACATCAATTCTGAACAGATCATGCAAACGCTTCCCGAGGCGCAGGACGCCCAGCGCTCGCTGGACAACATGGTGTCGCAGTGGGAGAACGAGTTGCAGAAGATGCAGTCTGATTGGAAGAGGAAGTTCGACGAGTACGACAAGAAGAAGTTGATCCTCACCGACCAGGCACGGGCCGACCAGGAGAAGGAGCTGCGCGACATCGAGCAGAACATCGCCGACTACCGCAACCGGAAGTTCGGCCAGAATGGCGAGCTGTTCCAGAAGCAGAACGAGGTCATGAAGCCGATCCAGAACAAGATCTTCAAAGTATTGGAGGACATCTCCAAGGAGGACGGCTATGACTACGTGTTTGACAAGAGCGGTGAGATCTTGCTTCTCTATGCTAGTGACAAACATGATCTGACAGCGAAAGTGCTGCAGCGGATGCAGTCGTTCGGCAAGTGACCTTTCCAGAGGCAGGGTATGAAGCTCCGTGACATTGCCGCATTGCTCAACGCGGAGTTGGTGGGGAATGATGCGGTCGAGATTCGACGGGTTGCAAAGATTGAGGAAGCAGTGGAGGGGGACATTTCCTTCATCGCCAATCCCAAGTACACGAGGTTTCTCAGCACCACGCGGGCGTCGGCGGTCCTCATCGGCAAGAAGTTTGATGCCGCTGAGGGAGGAACACTGCCGCTCCCCGTACTCCTCCGAGTTGATGATCCCTACGCGTCCTTTCTGAAAGTTCTCGTCACATTCCACCCGCCGAAAGATCCATTCACCCCCGGCATCCATCCGACTGCAGTGATTGCGTCTTCCGCGAAGCTTGGCACCGACGTGCGCATCGGGGCATTTGCAGTGATCGGGGAGAGCTGCAGCATCGGAGAGAAAGCGATGATCGGACACGGGACGGTGTTGGGTGATGATGTGACGATTGGGGCGCAGTCCCTTCTTTACTCCAACGTCACTGTTCGTGAAGGATGTGTTATCGGGTCGAGAGTAATCCTTCACTCCGGCGTTGTTGTTGGGAGCGATGGCTTTGGCTTCGCACCGCAGCCGGATGGGACGTATGAAAAGATTCCGCAGCTTGGCATCGTCGTGATTGAAGATGACGTGGAGATTGGAGCGAACACGACGATCGATCGTGCAACGATGGGCGAGACGCGCATCAAGAAGGGTGTCAAGCTGGACAACCTCATCCAGGTTGCACACAACGTCGTGATCGGGGAGAATACGGTGAGTGCAGCGCAGGCGGGGATTTCCGGCAGCACGAAGATTGGGAAGAACGTCATGATCGGCGGGCAGGTTGGCCTCACGGGCCATCTGGAGATTGCGGATAACACCAAGATCGGGGCGCAGTCGGGAGTTCATCATTCAATCAACCAGCCCGGAAAGACATTGTTTGGCTCACCCGCCTATCCTCAGCGTGAAGCGTTTCGTATTCAGGGT
>CAYHRX010000656.1:0-2133 GCA_964359075.1 uncultured Chitinophagales bacterium | reverse complement strand
AAGCCGACATTAGGCAAGAAGATTTCATCGATGCCGGGGTGAGGTTTCTATTAGGCAGCAAAAATGAGGCCCGCTATCTGCGGGGAATAAACGCAGCCATTCTCAACCCCCCGTACCGCAAGCTAAGCAGCGACTCGGCAACTCGGCTCCTGCTCAGGAAAGCGGGCATTGAAATCAGCAACCTCTATGCCGCGTTCGTATGGCTAACTCTCAAGATTCTGAGCGACGGCGGCGAGCTGGCCGCCATCACGCCTCGCAGCTTTTGTAATGGTGTCTATTTCCATGGTTTTCGTCAGGCGTTGCTCGGTCTCCATTTTGACCGCATTCATGTCTTCGACTCACGTGACAAGGCCTTTTCCGATGATGATGTTCTCCAGGAGAACATCATCTATCACGGCACTAAAGCTACGAAGCTCGGAGAAAGGCCACAAGAATTGGTAGTCACGTCGAGTAACGGGCCGGAGGATGATGCGCTGTCAGTACGGCATATCCCGTACCAGCATTTTGTCCACTCGGATGACCCGAACGCTTTCTTTCACGTTGTCTCCGATGCACTAGACGAAAACATTGGGGAGGCAATTTCGGGATTAGGAAGCCATTTAAACGACCTCGGATTGACCGTTTCTACTGGCCGCGTGGTTGACTTCAGAGCCACAGACTTGCTTCGCACTCAGCCCTCGAATGACACTGCGCCGCTCATCTATCCGAGGCATTTTAATGACGGCTCCGTGACTTGGCCTTTGACAGTTGCCAACGGCCCTCAGGCGATTGCCCTCAACCCAAAAAGCCAGGAACTTGTTCTGCCATCAGGTTTTTATGTCTTGGTCAAGCGGTTTACGGCCAAAGAAGAACGGCGGAGAGTTGTTGCCGCTGTGTATGATCCGACCCGGATACCGTCGAAGTGGGTCGCATTTGAAAACCACGTGAATGTTTATCACAGAAATGGTCAAAGCTTCGATGAAGCCGTCGCCAAGGGCCTGCGTGGGTACTTGAACTCCACCTTCGTTGACAAGCATTTCCGTCAATTCAGTGGTCATACACAGGTGAACGCAAACGACCTCAAAAGCCTGCCATACCCTGACTGGGAATGTCTCAAGAGGCTAGGAAACAGACTTGGAATCCGCACCCTCAATCAAGAGGAATTGGACCGCCTGGTTCAGGAGGAATTGCTACCAATGGTTGACGAAAAATCGACTTCCAGCGCCGCGGCTCGCCAGAAGATTGACCAAGCGTTGGCTGTGTTGGTGGCCCTGAACGTTCCGAGAGAACAACGAAACGAACGATCCGCGTTGACGCTGCTCGCCTTGCTTGACCTCAAGCCAGTGGACCCCTGGGCCAAGGCTGGCAACCCTCTCCGAGGGATCACCGAGATGATGAACTATTTTGAAGCCCACTACGGCAAAAAGTACGCACCAAATACACGTGAGACTGTGCGTCGCCAGACAATGCACCAGTTTGTGCAGCTTGGGCTGGCCTTACTCAACCCGGACAAGCCAGATCGTCCGATTAACAGCCCGGACAACCATTATCAAGTGGAGGCTGGCGCGTTGGCCCTATTTCGCACGTTTGGAACGCCACAATGGGAGACTGCTCTGGGTACCTATGTTGCCTCATCTGAGGCTATTCGTGGGCTTCATCCAAAAGAGCGTCAAATGAAAACAGTACCTGTTCGTCTGCCAGGTGGCAAAGAGTTATCGCTCACAACTGGTGGGCAGAACTTGCTTATGAAGGACATCGTTGAGAAGTTCTGCCCTCGCTGGACGCCGGGTGGCACAGTCATTTATATGGGCGATGCTGGCAACAAAGCTCTGCATTGGGAGCGGGATTATCTATCCAATTTAGGCGTAGCCATAGACCAGCATGGCAAAATGCCAGACGTTGTAGTGCATCTTCCAAACAAAAACTGGTTGGTGCTTGTAGAGGCTGTAACCAGTCACGGCCCAGTGAACATCAAACGCCACAACGAGCTTAAGAAGTTGTTTGGCTCTTCTAGCGCAGGGTTAGTGTTTGTTACGGCCTTCCTAGACAGGAAAGCGATGGCTAGGTACCTGTCGGAGATCGCATGGGAAACCGATGTCTGGGTTGCTGACAACCCAGACCATCTTATTCACTTCAACGGTGAGCGTTTCCTAG
>CAYHRX010000655.1:0-2138 GCA_964359075.1 uncultured Chitinophagales bacterium | reverse complement strand
TTGAACATTCGACGAGTCATCCTGTCGCTGCTGATGGTGAGCATCGGAAACGCACCGGCTTTCCTCACGTGCACAGCGATGTTTTCCAGAAGCTCCAGATCGCGTACCCCGCCTGAGACGATCACGTTGTCGCTCTCGTGGATCGCTGCGCACTGGTTCACAAGTTTCTGTGCAAGCGCTTCAAGGTCTTTTCCCCCTCGTTCATCGGGCGGCGCTGCTGCACCGATGATGGGCAGCAGTGCCAGCACAACTGCTATCGACACAGCTGTGAATATGAATCTCGATCTCATACACGTCCCTCCTTCTTTGTGGCTGCTTGACGCAGCCATGATGGTGAACGCAGGGTAGTCCGTCCAAATAGTTGGTTGCTGAGACGAACTAACCCTGCGCGATATTTTGGCGCGTTCAAAACTGACGTACTGCTCCTGCCGTACGCGCGCAACGGCCGATCTGCGCATTGGCGACCTGCTGCCTGACGGCTACCTCCGGGTCCGGGGCAAGGGCGGCAAGGAGCGGCTCGTCCCCCTTGGCACCGTGACCGAGGCCCGGCTGCCGGACTACCTCGCCCACGACGGACGACCGCTCACGCCGGTGGGGCGAGCTGATCGAGGACGCGCGCCACCGCCGATCAGTGAGCCTCAGATGCGCCCGGCGGGCGATACCTGACCGATGCAACGCGCCCAAGCGCTTCGAGCGTCTCCTCAACGGTTAACAGGACGGTCGTTTCGAATTTCGACAAGGCCCCGCCGATGCTGATCGCAATCGCGACTGTCGCCATGGATACGTTCTCGGGGGCCTCCCAGAGGGTGTACGCGTCGTATTCGCCGAATGCATACCAGAACCCGTGGAGCTTCCCGCCAACCGACTCGATATAGCTCTTGGCGGCCTCCCGGCGGTCTTCAGGATTTTTGGCCAGCCGTGCCCACGTCTCGGGCGTGTAGCTGAACCGCGTGAGATAGAGCGGCATCGTCTCATCCTCCTTCTTCGTGGCTACTACAGCCATGATGGTGAACGCAGGGTAGTCCGTCCAAATAGTTGGTTGCTGAGACGAACTAACCCAGCGCGATATTTTGGCGCGTTCAAAACTGACGTACTGCTCCTACCGTACGCACGCACCGGCCGATCCGCTCAGTTCCTCCTCTCCGTCGGCACCTTGGTTGCTCCCATTAACGGGGCAACGCCGAGTTGCTGCAACATCCCAAGGGTGTCCCACACGCTCCAGGTCTCTACGATCTTGTTGTTTGCCAGACGGTTAATCGATATCCCTTGAACGCGTACAAACTTTCCTGTTGGAGGAATCCCCTGCAATTCCAGTTTCTGGGTACCACTCCCTGTCCAACGGGTCACCACAATGTCGTTTTCAGCAGCGATCATCTCCTCGACACTCCAATGCGCATCAGGAAACGCGGTTTGGTATGTGGAGACGACCTTCTTCATGCTCTCCGGTCCAGGGCCGGTATCGGGAATCTGGGGATCATGATAAGTATGGTTCGTGGTAAACAACTCATCAGCAACGTCGAGCTTTCGCTGGTTGCACATCTCGTCGAAGTAGCGACTGACGAGAGTCTTGTTTTGATCTGTTGCCATAGCTCCTCCTCCTCATGATTGGTTGCAACTGTGAACAAACTGCATCGAACAGCTAACAACGTGGATTGCACACAACACTGCTACTCTGTCTTGTTTGCCGGCCCCCACCTCCTTTCTTGATTCCAACCAGCTGACGGATGATATGATGACTCAATAGACGGTCACGGCATGGCAGCAATCATCTTTCTAAACTCGTCTTCGCTGAATGCGCGTAACGTCTCCATGCGCACGTTGCCGAGCGAGCCAATTGAGAGTGACAACTTGGCCATTGTCTCGTCATTCGGTGCTTCGGCAACGATAACCACGTCGTATTGGCCCAGCACCAGAAACCACTGTTTTATTTCCGCACCCGCAGCTCGAAACGCTTGCTTGGCTGCTTCGATACGCGCGGGACTCTGCTTGATATTCGTGATCCCCTTTTCTGTAAAGCGGATCAGGGTGATGTACGTTGGCATTGAAGTTCCTCCTTTCGTGAGTTCGTTGGAAGAGGAGCAGGACTTGCTCTGTCTTAATCAGGAGTTTCGTTCTGCCCGTGGTTCATTCGGAGACAA
>CAYHRX010000654.1:0-2139 GCA_964359075.1 uncultured Chitinophagales bacterium | reverse complement strand
CGTATGGTGTACCGACCCCGACGTATCAATGGCAGAAGAACGGTTCGAACATCTCGGGTGCGACCAATTCATCATACACTACGCCGGCGACCTCGGCGTCGGATAGCGGTGCGACGTTCCGTTGTGTCGTGAGTAATTCTCAAGGGAGTGTGACGAGTAACTCAGCAATACTCAAAGTGTTATCGACTCCTCCGGCCCCAGAGGTCACTTTTTTCTATGCAAGAATCAGTCCTTTGGGCAGAACGGTATTCCGCAGAAGTACATCAATATCCTTGGAAACGTTACTGATGCGAACGGTGGGGTGGCGTCGTTGACTTACTCGTTGAATGGTGGACCTTCGATCTCGCTCTCAATGGGCCCTGATACGCGTCGTCTTGCGTCAGCGGGTGATTTTAACTGCGACATCCCATTTTCATCGCTGGTGAATGGAACGAATGAAGTTGTTGTCGTGGCGACGAATACTGCAGCGATGACGAAACGAGACACTGTGACCGTAAACTACAGCGCTGGAAACACCTGGCCACTCCCTACAACGGTAAATTGGAGTGGCGCTTCGAGCATACAGAACGTTGCTCAGGTGGTCGACGGTCAGTGGAGTCTAGGAGGTGGCGTAGTTCGTCCGATGGTTCTCGCCTACGACCGCTTGATCGGCTTTGGTGATACGAGTTGGGCTGATTATGAGGTCTCCGTTCCCATCACGATTCACAGCATCGACCCCTCCGGATTCAACCCGACGAGCGATGGACCCGGCGTGGGTCTCATCCTTCGCTGGAATGGGCACACCAATAATCCCCTCAATGCTGGCAGCCATTGACGGGTTACCTTCCGATAGGCGGTGTGGGCTGGTATAAATGGCAGACTGGCTTTGAGGGACTGCAACTACTTGGAGACGATCTTGTGACGCTTGCCCAGGATAACAGTGGCAGGCAGTTGGCTCTGGGAACACCTTACATTTTCAAGATGCGTGTGCAGACTACACTGGGCAATGGCGTTCTCTACAGCTTCAAGGTCTGGGAAAACGGGCAGACTGAGCCTGTAAACTGGGATCTCCAGGGTTACCAGGCGCAAAATCCCAAGCGCGGTGGTGCGCTGATCGTTGCACACCATGTCGATGCGAGCTTTAGCAATACCAATGTTGTAGCAGTGCCTCCGGATGTAACGCCGCCGGCGATCAGTAATATCCAGGTCGCAGCAGGTATGACTACGGCAACGATCACATGGACGACAAATGAACCGTCGACGAGTAAGCTGTTCCATGGGCTCACTACGTCTTATGGAAATACCACTACCGACACAAACTACGTGACTGACCATTCCATCACGATTTCGAGCCTGAACGGTCAAACGCTGTACCATTTCAAGGTGAGTTCGACCGATAGATTCGGCAACACAGGAAATTCTTCCGATTCAACCTTCACAACTGGTGCACCTACTACGATTACTTCCGATGACTTCAGCGCATCTGCGTTGAACACATCATTGTGGAGTTTCATCAACCCGCTCAGTGATGCCTCGCAGAGTATCGTAGGCGCGGGTACGGGGAATTCTCGGCTTTCGATCTCGGTCCCGGCTGGATCAGAACATGATGCATGGTCAACTGGAAACAACGCCCCTAGGGTAATGCAGAATTCCAATAACGCTGACTTCGAAGTCGAGGCAAAGTTTGAGTCCAAGTTAACCAAAGGCAATCAATTCCAGGGTATCATCGTCCAGCAAAGCAGCACGAACTATATCCGTTTCGACTTCGTGACGAACGGCACGAACACCCAGATCTTCGCCGCCACCTTCGTCGGTGGAACTCCATCGATTAAGGTCATGACGAACATTGCTGACACTGGGGTTGCTCCGCTGTATTTGCGTGTGAAGCGGCAAGGGAGTCAGTGGACACAATCTTACTCTCTTAATGGTGTCACGTTTACCAACGCTGTGACCTTTAATCACTCGTTAGCAGTGAGTTCTATCGGAGTGTTCGCGGGGAATGCTACGAGCCCAGCCCCACAGTTCACCTCGCTTGTGGATTACTTCTTCAACACTTCTTCTCCGATCACTCCCGAGGACGGAATGAGCCCACCAACCATTACTTCGGAGCCGTCAAACCAGAGTGTCAACGTTGGGCAAACTGCAACGTTTAGCGTTGCT
>CAYHRX010000653.1:0-2141 GCA_964359075.1 uncultured Chitinophagales bacterium | reverse complement strand
TCAGATCGTCTGTGAGCGAATCCCAGAGATGTGGGTGCGATTCGATGAGGCGGGCAATGTCGGCAAGGTCCTTAAGCCGCTTGCTCTGCCTTCGCCCGGGATCGGACCATGCCTTCATCTTGCCTTTGAGAGTATCTTCCAGCGATGCCACTCTCAACAGAATACCATGCACATCAGCCGCGACGGCACGGGAAGGGAAATCCCGGTAGAACTCCTCCGTGCTGAGCTGAAAACTGACCGCCGAACGTCCCTTGAAGTTGATGGAGCCATCGAGCCTCTCGCAGCGGAAGCCCGCCTCCTCAAGCAGTGAGACAGCACGTTCGACCGCCTCGGCGGCGACGACGAAGTCCACATCCTGCGTCACCATAGGTTGCGCTGCCCAGTGGTTGACCGCCACGCCCCCGATGGCGCACCACGCTACGTCTGCTCTTTCAAGGGAGTCAACCAGCCGCATCACGTCATCGGTTCCGCCGGAGGTCTGCCAGTCGTAGAATTGCTTCGCCGTCATATCTGCACGCTACCCCAAGACCTGATCCATGACACCTCATCACGTTATAGAGTACGCTTTCGCGCCCCAATCGTGTCTGGCCGACCGTGACCAAGAGGCTACAAGGCTGTGTGGGCCCTGTCAAGTGTCAAGACTTGACCCCATTTTCATGGGACGTAGGGATTCCTGATGTACTCGCACTCACCGTTTGATGGGCTGCCAGTGTTCCCGGTCAGCCGCACGCGAATACGTGTCGCTTGATTGGCTTGTTGGCTAACCTTATGAATCATCCGCCCCAGTCCTCCCCGGTCCGATATCTTGTCGAGAATCAGTCAGACTTTCAGCCGCTTCCTTCGCTTCTTTCCAGTCAAGATTGAGGAGAAGGTCTCTTGTCCATAGCCGCAGTTCGTCTTTCCACAGCGGAGTCTCCTTGATTCTTGCGTGATACTCCTCAACCGTCAGAGGTACCACGCGCGGCCCAAGTTGCTTTAGATCGGTTGAAAGACTGCGAATCCCCTCTGCTTTCTCCAATATGTTCTGCGGTTGCCACGGGTTCGGCCGGCCGGACATGCGGCGGTGGAATATGTATTCAACCAACTTCGTAACCTCCTTGTCGGAACGCGGCACAACGGCGGGTGTAAACGTATCGGGATGGTCCGAGTGCAACCATGATGACCATGTATTGTAGTCCTCATTGTAGAGAAGCCCCCAGTCCTTCCCCGTCAGTGCTGTCAACGACTGTGCCGCTGCATGTTGGACGGAGTAGTAGCGCCCTATGTATGGCTTGTGCGTAGCCGATGGCGCTTGCTGCATATGCCTGTCAATGGCTTGAATCGTTTCGTCCTGAAGTGCATCAACAAGGGCTTGGACGACCCTCTTGTCGTTAAACTTAGCCAGGGCCGTTGCCGCAATAGGTCTCTCAAACCTGAAGGAATCGTCCTTTGTCTTCAGGACTTCGATAATGTAGTCAATGCCTCTGGGGTCATCGAGTCGGACAAGTGCGGAGACGACAGCCCTGCGATGGTAGGGGTCCCGTGGTTTGTGTTGAACGATAAACGGGACAGCTTCCTTTCCCGCACGAACCAGTTCTGTTGAGAAGCAACCGGTCGTTTCGTAGCCAAGACCCTCTGGCGGGTGCTCAATGCCGTCAATGATTTTGCTTACTCGCTCTTCTATCGGGAGTTGACGCAACGGATTCGCTATCTTCTGAAATCGAAATCTGAAGATGCACTCTTGAGTTGCACCCCGATTCGGAAATATTTTGCGCTTCCCTCCCTTTGTCTCGACCATCTTCTGATATGGGTCGGATGTCTGGATTATGAGCAGGCGTTTAACGATCTGGTCGATCTCCTGATCGGTCAGATATGACTTATCGAACCTTTCCCTCAGGAAAGTGATGAATCCATGCAGGTCTTCCCCTTGCTTCTCGGTCAGACCCTTCAAGATCGCTTCAACCGTGAGGTTCGTTCCGTATTCCCTCTGAGCTTCAGCTTGGAGTCCCACGACGGAGCAGATAACGCCCAAGAAGATAGCTGTAACTGAAACGAATATCCTCATTTCATTTATCCTCTCATCGGCGACAATGATTATTCGGTTTGTCGGACTGCGCATGCCGTCAGCCCTTCGTTCAAGACGTAGGTGTGAGCCACACTCC
>CAYHRX010000652.1:0-2141 GCA_964359075.1 uncultured Chitinophagales bacterium | reverse complement strand
TCGATCACCGGCTTCATCTTGCCGGATCGGTCGTACACAATTCCCTCGAACTCCCCGACGGAAGACTGCACCTCCATCTGATCGACCTTGAATTCCTCCATGTCGTCTGCCTTGGAGGCAAGCGCATGGATCTCCACTTTGTACTTCCTGATCTCTTCAAGCAATTCGCTGGTCCGGTCGGCGGATTTTGATGCCTCAAGCTGTAAGAGCTCATTCTCCAGTTGCAGCACCTTCGCTTCTTTCTCCTTTAGCTGAGAAATGATGACATCCTTCTCGGCCACGAGCTTGCCCACTTCCGCACCCACAAGACGCTGCTTGTAAAAGAGAGCGGACACAGCGCTCACTGATCCCACGACAAACAATGGAAGGACAGGAAGAAGATATGCACTGCTCGCAAAAAGGAAGAACGACATCACCACAACCACCACCGGCAGACCAAAAGCAAGTATCTTGTCGAGAGGAGACTTCAGGAAAAGGATCGCCACTGCACAGCAACATCCAAGCAAAAACGTGAGAAGATACACGGGTACTTTTTCGGCGTGAGAGAGGAACCGGGATCTCAACGCGTTGTCAAGGAACGTCGCATGCAGGCCAACGGATGGATACCGCGCAGCAACGGGTGTATTCACATACACGCTTCGTTCTTCAGCCACCACAGAGATGAGCACAATCTTGTCCTTGAACGAACGGACCGGAAGAGATGGAGTACGATCGAGTCGGACCGCATCATACGATTTGAGCACTTCAACAAAAGGGTACACCCGGAACGAGGAGATTGGTCCGGGGAAATCAAGCGCAGCCATTCCCCCCTCGAATGATTCAAACCTGGTCTGCGGTCCCACTGAAATTGTAGCGCCGTCAAAACCAACGCCCGATCTTTGCACACCATTGAAGATCCGGAGCACCTCCATGCCGAATGAAGGCGCCACTCCTCCCTCCGAGCGAACGAACATGGGAATGTCAACATCCCCGTCGAGATTCAGATGCCCGACGCCTGCAGTATTGGCAAGGAGCGCAGGGAGCGGCAGATGCAATTCCAAGCCACGCTTGGAGACATTCGTGACGCTCGGGAATAGCAGATGCTGAGGCGCCGATTGGGATCTCGCTGGTTCACCATCAACGGAGTGTATCGCATTGAAGTAGGACGAGAGCACGACGTTGTTTGATGATCCGAGAACTGCAGCGAACAGATCATCATACTCAGGATGCTCTTTCACCGGCTGTTCGAAGACCGGCTCGATGCCGATGGCTTTCACATGCAGCTCAGTCAGTGCCTTCACCATCAGCGCGTAGAAGTTCCGACGGACAGGCCGGCCAAGGTCGGTGATTGCGTCATTGTCGATGTACACGATAACGATGTTGGTGTCAGCCTGACGAGCGCCACGAACCCGGTACTTCAGTGCGGTGATCTGGTCTTCAACAGATGAAAGTGGTACATGGAGCAAGGCCACCAGCAGGAGTGCTACAAGAGCTATCACGATGCTAATGAGAAGATGTCGTCGGGTCATTGGGGACTGAGCCAGAGTTCGGGGTTCTGCTTGTCTCGGTCTTTCCAGAGCTCAAAGTGCAGCCGTTGGCCGTCGAGCGCCTCCCCGCTTGTGCCGATGCCGTCGCCTTCCTTCACCTTCTGGCCTTGTGTGACTCTGATCTCTGCAAGGTGCGAGTACACAGTGCGGTACCCGTTGTAATGATCGATGATGATAATATTGCCGTACGACGGCAGCCACCAGATCGTTGCGACCTCGCCTTCAGCTACTGCCGTAACCGGCGTACCCGCTTTGACAGCGATGTCGATGCCCGTGTTTTGGGTGATCGTCTTCAAGGTCGGATGCCTTTGATTCCCGAAGTGCGCAACAACCGACCCTTCACTGACAGGCCAGCGCAACTTCCCACGCTTCATTTCAAAGTTGCCGGCAATGGCAGGCGGCTGCGGCAGTTTTCCCGTGCGTCGTTGTTCGGCAGCCTCTCGCTCGCGCTTTATCCGTTCCTGTTCGATCAGGTCGGCAATCATCTCCTCCAGTTCCTTCACCGACTGGAGGCGACGGTTAAGCTCACGCTGGGCACTCTTTTTGTCCTTGCGGATTTGCAGCAGCACCTCCCGCCGGTCAGCGGCGAGTGCCGCAAGACGGTCTTCCTCGGCA
>CAYHRX010000651.1:0-2149 GCA_964359075.1 uncultured Chitinophagales bacterium | reverse complement strand
TGGAGCGGCAACTGCCAGCCCCAGTCTAACAGGCTGTTGGTCCGGTCGATGACTTCACTCTCCTGTGGAAGTGCGAAGAGTGACTCCATCACCATCGTATTGGTGCAAAGAACTGTTTTCCGGGAACGACGTCCGATACCGCAGCAGGCATCCCACACTGCCAAGCCGATCCAGCGCCTCGCTCTGATTGACGGATTCAATTTTGCAGCGATGTTGTTCGGCAAGTTTGACCATTTCCCCCTTCACATGGAATTCCGGATCGAACGATTGGGACATCACGAGAACGTCAGCAACTCCAAACTGCAAAGCTTCCAGTGTGGCCTCTGCACCAACCACTGCGAGGCCATCTGTCTTGATCTCCCGAACGAGTCGGTCAACCATTTCCAGTGATTCCTGCTCTTCCTTTTCCACAAATGCAGCGATTGTCCTCGTGACAATATCTTGAACGTTGGCCCGTCGGGATATGTCCACTACGTCGATGAACTTGGCAGAGAGATGATGTGGGAGAGCGTTCCGCAACCGCCACGCCGATTCGCCAGCCAGAATGAGATGTGTGTGGCCTCCAGCCGACATCACATGGTCGAGTACCTTGATCTCTTCCTGCATGAATGTCTCCCCCTGAAGTCCCCGACGGTGCTGGTACTGCTGTCTCGTCCACGTCTGACCAATATGTTCACGGAGCTTGGGCTGAGCAGTCCAGAGTTGTTTCGTTACCTCCCCGAGATTCACTTCTAATATACGTGCACCTTTGTCGTTCATGACGACTACCACGTACCGATGATATGTATCTTTCATCTCAACCAAGTGATAGACGTTGGGATAGGGACCAACAGCAATCATGTTGGGAAGTGGAACCTTGAACTGGAGCGGCAGAAAGAACGGACTTGTTCCGCCGCGGGCAAATATCGCCGCACCCTGGCCCGTCTTGTCCAATTCCTCCGCCACGTAACGACCAATGCGCTCCATTGCTCGCTGGAAGGGAGAAAGTTGTTCTTGCGGAAGGCTTTCCTTGAGCAAAGTCACTCGATGCTTGGTGAATTCCCGCAACTCTGCAGCATTTTTCTGAAGATTGATGTAGACGCTGATCACCGGCGCTTCTGTTCCTTCGAGTGTGACCAGCGTGCGTATGTGTTCTTGAAGTTCCTTGAGTTCCATTCGTTATTCTCCTTTCTACAACATGAGATTACCTGTGCAGTTGCTGATGAAACACCCATCTACTGTTCTCGCCATAGACCATAGCCTCCAGCCGCGCCACACGTTCTTCTATCGGCGGATGAGTGCTGCACAGTTTCATCACGCCACCGCTCGACGAGTCGAGTCTTCGACCGTGCAGTGGATTGACAATGAACAGATGAGCAGTAGCAGGCGAAGCTTCCATCGGGATCTGTTCGCTCTTCAGGTGTAGCTTGCGTAGTGCGTTTGCAAGCGACAGGGGGTTGCCCGCCATCTGTGCACCGCCTTGGTCTGCGAGGAACTCTCTTGATCGGGAAATTGCCATCTGAATCATCATTGCAGCGATGGGCGCGACGATCATCATGGCGATGGCGGCGATGGGATGTCCACCACCACGATCACCCGAACTCCTCCCGCCACCGAAGATCATCGCCCATTGTGCCATGTTTGCCAGCATACTAATCGCACCGGCAAATGTTGCAGCAAGTGCCCCGATAAGAGTATCCCGATGCTTGATGTGGGCCAGCTCGTGTGCAATCACCCCACGAAGTTCCTCCCGTGAGAGCATGCGCAGAATGCCTTCAGTGACGGCAACGGCTGCATGGCCGGGGTTCCGCCCCGTGGCAAACGCATTGGGTTGGTCACCCTTGATAAGGTAGAGCCTGGGCATGGGAAGACCCGCGCTGGCAACGAGCTGTTCCGTCGTCTGGAACAAGACCGGGTTGTCGTCTGGCTTGAGCTCCCGCGCTCCGTACATCCGCAGCACGATTTTGTCGCTGAACCAGTACGTCCCAAAGTTCACAGCAACAGCAAACAGGAACGCCATCATCATGCCGCCCTGGCCGCCAAGAAAATTGCCAACGACGACAAGCAGCACCGTGAGCGTCGCCATCAGGAAGAAAATCTTCATTGTGTTCATTGCTCAGTTGTTCTCCTTTCTGAATACTATTTTCGTGATACGCTCTCTTTTCCGTTT
>CAYHRX010000650.1:0-2159 GCA_964359075.1 uncultured Chitinophagales bacterium | reverse complement strand
TAATCGCGGTAGGGACGCCGGTCACCCGACACCCCCCGCACAGATCCCGGCGTGCGGTATTCCCGCACCGGGCTCTTCAGCAATACTCGCTTCCACAAAAGACTCACGTAAAGCGCAACGACAATTGGGTCCGTGGTCGCTGGACTACCCGAGGCTTCGGCACCGCATAGCGCGCAAGTAGGGCGAGAAACTCCGGCCACGTGTAACTGTACCGTTGGCTCCGGCGGTTCAGCCACTTGTGCAGCGTGCGTTGCACGTGATTGTAGAAGTCTGTTAGACTCCTACCATTGCCTATAAGTCCATAGTAGTTGTAGTATCCGCGAAGCTTGGTACTTAGCGTTGCCAGCAATTCTGGCAGCGTATCATGCCGATGTTCGCGACACCACTCGGTAAAACGTGCTTTCGAGTTACACAGTTTCTTTCGCGACGTTCGTCGCTTCAGATGGGGCTTCCCTTTACGGTCCTTTCCCCAGCGGAACTCAAAGCCGAGAAAATCAAAGCTGGTCGCTCCGGCGTTCTTCTGCTTGTCAAACGCAATCACTCGCGTCTCCGAAAGAGCCAACCCGAATTTCTGCAATCGCTCTCCAAGTGCTGTGTGGAACCAATTCGCATCTGCTTCCCGCTCGAACGCACACACGAAGTCGTCCGCATAGCGGATGAGATACGCCTTGCCTCCACAATGAGGTCTCACCACTTTTTCAAACCACAAATCCAGCACGTAGTGCAGGTACACATTGGCAAGAATCGGCGACACAATGCCTCCTTGCGGAGTTCCGGTCACCGGGTGGAGCACCTTGCCATCTGTGTCCAACACTCCCGCATTCAGCCACTTCTTGATAAGCCGCAGGAAGGCCCGGTCGTCCACACGCGACTTCAACATTTTCATCAACCACTCATGGTCAATGTTGTCAAAGTAACCCTTGATATCCGCCTCTACCACGTAGCGATAGTTCCCAAACTGAAGTCGAGCGGAGAGTTCTATGACTGCTTCCTTCGCTCCTTTGTTCGGTCGGTATCCATAGCTGCATGGCCGGAAGTCCTGCTCGTACACCGCATTCAGCAGCTTCGCTGCTGCCAGCTGCACCAGCTTATCTTCTGTGGCAGGTATTCCCAACGGACGGAGTTTCCCGTTCCCTTTAGGAATGTACTGTCTACGCACCAGCTTCGCTCGATACGCTTTCCTCTTCAGACGATCGACAAGATCATGGATGTTCTCCTCAAGGTGCTGTTCGTAGTCCCGTGCGCTGACACGGTCTACTCCATTGGCGGCGTCCTTGTGGATGTCGCTCCAACATTCCTTGAGGTTTACCTCGTTGAGCATCCCGTAGAGATTGCGAAACCGATGTTTCGGCTGGCCGTTCGCCTTCTTCGCTATCCCCTGCAGGGAGGTTTGCATTGTTGTCCGTTCCTTCATGTACGGTCAATGTTTCCTGTGCAGGCTGCGTATTGCTGTCAGTCCCTTCCCCGTGTGAACGGCTCTACCGTCGCTGAGTACTATGGACTGATCTGACTCCCTGTAGTTGTCGGCTCCCTACTTGGTCTTTCGGAAGTACCTACCTGATCCGGTCTTGTGCAGGCTCCAGCATACATCCGTTTCGGGGTTTCCCCGTTTGTGGCTCAATAGCCGTTTGCCATCAAGTGCGGTCAGGAACTCTCAGGGCCTCCCAAGTTCTTCGACATCTCTCTCCACGCATACCGCGCTCTAAGGTTGACTCCGACAGACCTCAGAGGTCTCACCTGTAGTCTCATCGACCTCTTTGTGTTGGCTTCTGATAATCGTACATCATCGCCGTCTGCACTCATCATAGTGACGAAGCTGTATCAAGCTTCAGGGAGGGTGGTCTCCCTTACGGTCTACGTGGTTCTCTGTGTACGCTTCAACTATGTTGTTCGCTTCACATTCGTGTCACTCCTTCATAGTTGCAACACTCGATATGGGTGGCTGGCTGAGCCTTACCCAGTAGGGACTTTCACCCTACAAGAGACGCCAAGCTTCTCTTGGCGCACACGATTTCTATGTTACATCAAAGCCGGCGGGGTGTCCCACAAAGAGATCGGCGCTCCAGCGAGCTGGATTGTTGATGCCCGCTCCAAAGGAGTCCCTTCGGGAAAGGCATATGTCCTGACGCCCCGGTACGAAGATCTCACTCCGGTACTTG
>CAYHRX010000649.1:0-2165 GCA_964359075.1 uncultured Chitinophagales bacterium | reverse complement strand
GGCGGCGCTGCGCGGCGGGCTGTCGGATCACGTCGCGGCGCTGACCATCAACAACGATGTCCAGCACACCATCGCAATTGGTGGAGACCACTGGCCGCTCCATCGCCATCGCCTCAATGAGCACAACGCCGAATGATTCGGCGTGGGAAGGGAAGGCAAAGATATCGAACGCGGCCATCACTTTCGGGATATCCTTCCTGAACCCGGCCAACGTCACCACCTTCTCGAGTCCGAGTGAAAGTGAAAGCGTGCGTATCTTCTGCGCGTAACGCTCTTCGCCGTAACTGGCTTCGCCAACAACGAGGAAATGGATATTGGTGTGCTTCTTCGAGAGAATGTGTGCCGCTTCGAGCAGCTCTTCGTGACCCTTGCCCGGGGAGAACCTGCCAACCAGTCCGATGACGACCATGTCATCCGTGAAGCCGAATTCACTCCTCACCTTCTGACGGTCTACCAGATGTGGTGAGAACACATCCGTGTCGATCGCATCGTGCAGGGTCATCACGCGGTCAGGAGTCATAGGAGTCGTGTCGAGGACGTTCTTGTGGATGACCTCGGAAATGGCCATCACCTTGCTGACGTGAGCATAGGTGAGGCGATGGAACACGTCCTTCTTACTCACATATGAACCGACACGCTTGCTCAGAAGAATCGGGACACGCCGACCCGAGAGTTTCATCGCGGGGACAATGGTTGCGATGTCCCTGGAAAGCTGGCAATGGATGATGTTGATGCCGTGTCGGCGGATGAAGCGGCTGAGCTGCCAGACGATCCGTGGGTGGATGTATCCGCCGACCTCAAGAGGAAGCACGTTGATGTCGAAGAGATGCGCTTCCTGCGCAAGACGGCTGCCGCGACAGCACGCGAGCCAGAGGCGGTGTCCACGCTCCTGGAGCTTGCGGGTGACTTCAAGTGCCTGAATCTCCAATCCCCCCCATGATTGGGAGAAGCAGGTTTGAAGTATGTGGAGTGTTTTATGGAGTGGCATCGACTAAAACTCATCCACGAATGGACACGAAGAAACACAAATGGGAATCACCAGGACAAAATACCTAATTCCGCGGCAATGAACAACGGCTGCATTTTCCCGAAGCTCTTGGTATGATAACCCCAGTCGGTGAGTGCTCCACCATGATTCCCGAATCCTGGAGTCCAAGCATGGCAAAGGTCGCAATCTGCCAGAAGCCAACCTGTACCACCTGTCGTCAGACCATGACGATAATGAATGAATCAGGGGTGGACTTCGAGGCGGTCAACTACTACATTGATCCGATTCCGAAGAAGAAGCTCAAAGAGCTAATGAGGAAGATGAAGCTCTCGGCGCGAGACCCTCTTCGCACAAAGGAGCCAATCTATAAGGAGCTGAAGCTGGACGAACGGGAAGTGACAGAAGGTGAGCTGTTGGGGCTGATGGTGAAAAGGAGCCACGGCGATTCTTGCCCGGCCGGCAAAAAAGATACGGGAGATACTGTAGAACTCAGGGGGGTGTTAGCGGTTCTGGGTTTTCCTTCCAGACTTCACGATTCCCGCTCCGATAATCACGAGTGCAATATTCATGTTTGTGTCTCCAACGTCAGTTGTTCTTAGAATCGCACCTCCATCGCCAGCCGGATTCCATTGTCCTTTCCTGTAATATACTTTGCCATGATGGCGAGCTCGTCGCTTATTTTTGTGCCGAGACCGAATGTGAACATCCACGAGTTGTCCCTGGTCTTCACGACCGATGTCTGATCGTATAATGACCTGTTTGTCAGAACGTAGCTCGCGCCGATGACATTGAAGAGCCATGTTCCCGTGATCATTCCGTTCCTGTTCTCAAGTCCCATCTCGATTCGATTGCTTGTTTGCACCTGGCCAGCCGTGTTGTTGCGTGAGCCTTCGAGATAAGAAAGAACGCCACGGAACATCACCTTCCTGTAGTTCCAGGTGATAATGTTGCTCGCCAGTGAAACCCCGAGATAGTCCGTTCCCGAGCCGAAGTGATACGATGCGGTTGTGGCGAAATGTTGTCCGTTGGCCCGCCTGGTAGGCATGCAGGCGATTGAAAGGAATGCAAGCAGAAGCACCAGTGGTTTCATGCTAACTCCGTTGTGGTTTGGATTTCAAGTATGTGTCTCAAACTCGGAGACCTCGTTCCTTCAGGACGGGCAACCCGTAACCTGTAT
>CAYHRX010000648.1:0-2168 GCA_964359075.1 uncultured Chitinophagales bacterium | reverse complement strand
AGCAGGGCGCCGATTTGAAAAAGCTCTCCGGCACAATCCAGAACGACATCCTCAAAGAGTACAGCTCCCGCGGCACGTACATCTACCCTCCGACCCCCTCAATGCGGCTGGTGACGGATACGTTTCAGTGGTGCAGTGAGAATATCCCGCGCTGGAACACGATCTCCATCAGTGGGTATCACATCCGTGAGGCGGGTGCGACGGCGGTGCAGGAGCTGGCGTTTACCCTGTGCAATGGGATCGCCTATGTGCGGGCAGCGGTGGAAGCTGGACTGGATGTTGACTCCTTCGGGTCTCAGCTTTCGTTCTTCTTCAATGCTCACAACAACTTCTTTGAAGAGGTGGCGAAATTCCGGGCAGCGCGTCGTTTGTGGGCGAAGATCATGCGTGAACGATTCGGAGCGAAGAATGAGGAGACGATGAAGCTCCGCTTCCATGCGCAGACGGGCGGCTCCACGCTCGCTGCCCAGCAGATCGACAACAACGTGGTGCGGGTTACGCTGCAGGCGCTGGCAGCAGCCCTCGGTGGATGTCAGTCGCTGCACACAAACTCCCGCGATGAGGCGCTCGCACTCCCCACCGAAGCCTCAGCGACTCTTGCCTTGCGGACCCAGCAGGTGATCGCGCACGAGTCGGGGATCGCCGACACGGTTGACCCGCTCGGCGGATCGTACTTCGTCGAGTCGCTTACGGATGAGATTGAGAAGCGGACGTGGGATCTCATCAACAAGATTGATGAGATGGGCGGAGCCGTCAAAGCAATCGAGAAGAAGTTCTACCAAAACGAGATCATGGAAAGCGCCTACAAGTATCAGCTCGCCATCGAGAAGAGGGAGAAAATCATTGTCGGAGTGAATGAGTTCACGAGTGCTTCCGAGCCGGATGTGGAGATACTGAAAATCGACGAGTCTGTGGCGC
Source organism: uncultured Chitinophagales bacterium (assembly GCA_964359075.1). GTDB lineage: Bacteria > Bacteroidota > Ignavibacteria > UBA10030 > UBA6906 > UBA11986. The sequence continues at coordinate 1,250 of CAYHRX010000648.1, read as the reverse complement.
AGCGGCAGCGTGAACGGCTGCAGAAGGTGAAGTCAACACGGAACGATGCTGATGTGAAGCGTGCATTGTTAGGACTAAGAGCAGCGGCAAGCGACAGGGAGAACCTTCTGCCGCACATACTGCACAGCGTGGAGGCGTACGCATCCGTGGGAGAAATATCAAATACACTGCGGGAAGTGTGGGGAGAGTACAAAGAGTGATGAATGTGGAGTGAACAATGGTGGGCGACATTCGTCGCTGAGTGCTGAGCGCTCAAAGTCGATGACGATTTAGGATTCTCCCATCCGACGTATCCTTTCCCGTGTCATTCGTTGTTCTGACACTGTTGCTGTTCACAAGATTCCGCATTATCTTCTTGTGAAAGGAGGTGGGCGAGGTGACAAAAGCCGCTCTGCTCGTTCTTACCGGTGTGCTGGCCTTCCAATCAATGTATTCCCAACAGGGGTCTCCGGTCGATGTCTTTCCACTGGCTGTGGGAAACCACTGGACGTACTACTACCATCGAGTGGACTCTGTTCCCATGGTCCCTCCGGCGACGCTGACCGTGGACACTGGAACAGTTGCGTACCATGTCATCGGGAGAAGAGAGTCCCAGGATTCCACACGTTGGCTTTTGTCTGAGAACCGCGACCTGATGAGGCGCATTCGTTATTTCACACCACCTCGGCCCGATTCGTCCTACTTCATCCGTGATTCAGCGATCTTCGAGATCGTCGAGCGACACGATGGGCAACATTGGTTGTACAGAAGCGAGCCGCCCTACTACTACTTTACACTGGGCCTGTTCTCGTTCGATCGGGGGTTCACCGAGACAACGATGGTGTACCGATACAGGAACGTGGATTCAAGCGGTTCCGTCACGTTTCTTTCCCAGGTTCCATTCGGTGATGCATCATTCGTCTTCACTTTTCAACATGGCGTTGGCATAACCAAAGAATTTGGCTGGTGGCTGGTTCTAAGCGGCGCTTCCGTGTACTGCCACCATAGGTTGTTGAACTCACTGACGACAGAAATCCCTGCTCGCGACAACACACCGACTGAGTCAGTTCTTTATCAGAACTATCCCAATCCCTTTAACCCAACAACGATGATTGAGTACCGTCTACCTCACGAAGCAGACGTCTCTCTCAAACTCTACGATGTGTTGGGTCGTGAAGTAATGATGTGGGTTGAAGCGAAACAGGAAGCGGGGACACACCGTGTTACTTTCAACGCAGAACAACTTACCAGTGGCGTCTACTTCTATCGTC
>CAYHRX010000647.1:0-2168 GCA_964359075.1 uncultured Chitinophagales bacterium | reverse complement strand
CATCCTGCAGGAACTTCCGCTCCTCGCCCGATGGCAGCTTGATCGGCTCACTGCCGCGCCATGTCAATTCAAGCAGGCAACCACACGAGTCTTTCGTCGGGCCGGAGACTGTTCCGCTACCGAGAAGGTCTCCGGGGCGAAGGTTGCAGCCGTTGCTTGTGTGGTGCGTGAGCATCTGGGCAACCGTCCAGTACATCTCTTTGAAGTTTCCCCAACTCAGTCTCATCGGCTCAATTTTCTTCTCCCTCATCTGCTTTGAGCTCAAGAATACTTCAAGGAATATATCGATGCCGCCGGACTGTTGGTCATCTGAAGAGGAGAGATACGGAAGGGGCAATGGATCATCCGCAGGACGTTGAAATGCGGCCACGCGGAACGGCGCCAGCGCTTCCATTGTGACAACCCACGGAGAGATTGTTGACGCGAAGTTCTTGGCGAGGAAGGGCCCCAGCGGTTGGTACTCCCACGTTTGGATGTCACGCGCCGACCAATCATTAAGAATGCAGATGCCGAAGATATGCTCGTCTGCCTTGTTGATATCCACCGGCTCGCCCAACGGGTTGCCAAGGCCGACGAACGCGCCTATCTCAAGCTCGTAATCAAGTCGCCTCGATGGAGCAAATGTTGGCCGCTCTGCCGTTTCATCCTTCAGCTGCCCGCTTGGACGGCGCAAAGGTGTGCCGCTGACAACAAAGGAAGAGGCGCGTCCGTGGTAGCCAATCGGTAGGTACTTGTAGTTTGGAAGCAGAGGATTCTCGGGTCTAAACATGCTGCCGACGTTCGTTGCATGAAACACCGACGCGTAGAAATCCGTGTAGTCGCCGATCTCTGCCGGCAACATCATTTCCACTTCTGCCATCGGAATGAGCGCGGGCTTCACGCGGGCAGTCTCCGTAGATTTCTGGCTCAACAACGCGCTCAGTCTCCACCTCAACGCAGTCCAATGCCCTCGCCCCAGCGCCATCAGAATGTTCAACGAAGCGCGTTCGCATGCAGCAGCAGCTTCATCCACGGTGCCACTGAACAGCCCCACCCGTCTGCAGGCGGTTACATCCAACACCTGATCGCCAATCGCAACACCAACGCGCGGCGTCTCAAAGCTGTTCTTTCTCCGGAACACGCCACATGGAAGGTTCTGGATTGGAAAGTCTGTGCCCGGCACATTTGCAGACTCAACCCACGATCGCAAGGCAGGATTGTGGGTCTCGTTCAGCTCGGGCTTCATAGGAGTTTGAGTGATTTGAGATCCTCCAGCGGTTCGACAAACGAGCAGGAGCCAAACGCTATCGCGAGCTCGCTGCGGACCGAGCCAATCTGAAGAAGCCCAATACGATGTCCGCGCCAGGTGATTTCGTTACCGTCAAAATGGAATGCCGAAGGCGATTGTTCTTCAAGTGCCGCAACAACATCGTTTGGGTGTCCTCCTGCCAACGCGACGCCGGCTGCAATGAAGACATTCAGGAAGCCAAACATCATCCCCGTGGGACTGGCGGGGTCGTACGTGAGGCGATAGGTGGAGCGAATCGGATGATGCAATCCGGCGGTGGCCTTGAACGGAACCCCGGCGTCCGCACAAGCGCAGATGAACCGGGCGAGCGATATACTTGAAGGGAACGCGTCAGCGGTAACGCCACCTGTTCTCACTTTTGCACGGGCACCCACCTCGCTGATAGCTTCGATCAAAGGTGACGGATCGGGCTCGACGGGAACCTCAAAATATGTCGTAAGAGAAGACGGGGCGAAACGCGCTGCAGACTCAATCTCTTTGATGGTCGATGCTTTGACTTCAAGAGTGTCGATCACTGCCAGACCTTCTCCCCTCTGATCGGTCTGCCGCTTGTTGAAGGCTATGATGGCGACACCGTCTTCTTTCAGTGTGTTGCCGCCCAAAGCACTCAGCCGCCATGGTTCACCGCTGCGTCGAGCAATCACCTGAATGGCCTCCTCGAATTCCACCAGCCTCGACACGGGCACGATGAACCGTCCCAGCATCCAGGAGTCCTCCCCGCGGCGATACGCTGCATAGTTGCGCACTGCGGCGGACATGTCGAGCGTGGAGGGGGGAAACAGTCCGGCGTAATCAACGATACTGGCGAGCAGTGTGCGGATGGAATTCATGGGAAGCTGTTACTGCTTCAAGGCGTGCGGCGCCCATTTCTTCAGGAAGT
>CAYHRX010000646.1:0-2172 GCA_964359075.1 uncultured Chitinophagales bacterium | reverse complement strand
TTTTCTATACACGCCTGCTCGCCTCGCTTCCGCTTCGGCGGAGCGGGCCAGCGAGGCAGGAGCCCTGAACCCGCCCCCTCTTCCCGCCTGAAATCCTTCATTCCCGCACATCCCGCCAGGATTCCGGCACTTCCCGGCCGACAGGCTTTCAGACAATTGCTACTCTTCTGATTCTGTAACCTATTGCACTCAAAGCAGCTAAGTTGGTTTCTCCTTCTGTTCGGGGCGACAGAAGGCCATTGGCACACCAATTGGAGCTATGGATTGCAGGAAAGTGAAACACGAAATGGAAGACTAAACCAAACCATCAACAAACAGTCAAACTAACAAAACAAGGAGGGTACAATGAAGAAGTCTCTTGCAATGCTGTGGGCAGTGGTTGCTCTGTTCGGCCTGCTGGCAACGGGCTGCAACAAGGGCACGAATGGGCCTGACGATGAAAACGCCCCTGCCGGCGTCAACAACGAGCAATCTGCCCGTGTGTACTTTGCCAACAACGATGAGTTCGTCAACAACGATGAGAAGACGATTGACGACCAGGATATCCAGCCGACGGATTATGCGATCGGGTTCGGAAAGGTCGAGGCTACAATTACTCCTCTCCGCTGGGGCCGCTTTGTTACCAGAGTTGTGCGGACGGTGACGGACACTGTGATGCCGGGCGACACGATTGCATTTGTTCATGTCCATAAGGACATTCAGGGCGTCTTGAGAATTCTTGCTCTGAATGCGAACGGAGACACGGTCAGGATCAACAAGGACTTCAACGACAAGTCTAATCGGAACATCATCTTCAAGCGGGTTGGCCGCGAACCGAGAAGATTCTGGCTGAACTGGGTGCCCGTTGCGACATCGCTGGTCGCCGGCGGAACAGTTGCACCGAACAACAATATCAATCTCACGAAGATTGAGTTCATTACTCGTAACGATACCATTACGATTACTGATCCGCTCCGGTTCTACCTCCGGTACCGCTGGCTGCGACTCTACAACCAGGGTAACAAGGATGTTCCTGAGGTTGATGCTGGAGCGAACGTGCTCCTCAAGGCAACGGTCGTGAGTTCCTCGCCGGATACGGACCTCGTTGCTCTCCGGTTTGGGTTTGGTCCGTTCCACAAGCGAAGAGTACGGATGCACATCGTTTCAGAGCAGCAGATTGGCAGCAACTACGAGCGTGTCTTCCAGATTGTGTTCCCGATGCACTTCCATCGTGGATTCTTCCATGCGGCGGTAGATGCAGCAACGAAGGCAACCCTGTTCGATGATCAGGCTCCATACTCAGTAAGCTGGTGGGGTGTTCCGTACCGGGTGTTGTAGACGTGCAGTTGGTTGAGGCGACAACTCCGTCCCGCCATTCGGCGGGACGGAGCGTTTATAGACGGTTGAATTTCAAAATGGATTTCAGCTAATTGCGTTAACAGAACGCTGATGTGGAGTAAACAATGAAACATCTGCTAACAGTTGCAACAGTCTTGGGCCTTCTCTTGAGTGGCTGTAAACAACCCTCGGAAGTGAAGCTGCAAGATGAAAGTGAACTTGAAGTCACCTCGGTGGCTTTGCTCGATAGCAGCATTGCGTCTGTATCGGTTGATTCAAATGCTGTCCTCCCGAAAGATCAACAGGAATTTGCCGGGCTGCTACAGGTAGTCAGCGCAAAGTTCGATGGTGGACAGGGAGTGCGCTCTATCGCGTTTTCCCGTGTAGTGTTTGAACAGAGGAGCAGGCCCGTCCTCGACTCGGGCAGAATCACGGGCTACAGCGGTGTTGATCTGGGTTTCCTTGTTACCCTAAACGGGAGTCCTATGCTGAGGATTCCGCATCGCGTCTTTAAACGCTTCAGTCGGCGAGATACGACAGTGGGTTTTGAATACTTCAAAGACCTCACAACGAGCTTTCTGCCTCGTACCACGTACACCTGGAGGGCGCTGCCGGATAGCATTGGCCCGGTGAGCACGTCTATCGACGCGCCTGATGATCTGACTGTGTACTCGCCCAGAGGTGGAGCGGTAATCTCGCGGGACCATGACCTCGAGCTAAGCTGGCGAGGTCAGGGGAACCTCGCCTTTATCATCAGTACCTATAACCCACTCAAGAAAGAGACGAAGCCTGTCTTCCTTGTGAAGGCAAGAGTCAACAGGAACCATGACACCTTTTATATTTCTTTCCGCTTCC
>CAYHRX010000645.1:0-2173 GCA_964359075.1 uncultured Chitinophagales bacterium | reverse complement strand
TGGAATTATATCGTCAAAAGGATTGGGATGAAAACATTCGACTATGTTCCACCGCTGTTCCTGAAAGGACAACCCGGCAATCCGGACCATTTCTATCCATGGCATGGAACGGTGCTTGATCCAACGACCACTCCCAACTCCAATTCCCTCTACAACCTGTCGACGGGAATATCTCTGAACGGTTTCGGCTTTAGCGGCGGCTATCTCATTTTCAATGCGAATTACCAGCTTGGGGAGCCGCCAGTGTACTCAATGGTTATTCGGCCACAAGTTACACCACCTGAGACGCTGAGCGGAACGGTCTATTTTCAGAACGCTGGCTATTTTCTCCACGTCGATCAGGGAAGCACCATTGACATCGCACCGAGAAGTTCTCCGCTTAATGGGCCGCATCGGGCAATTGGAACTGAGACTCAACCGATTACTTTCCGAGCGATCGGCTATGGCTCCTATCGCCCGAAGTGGGGCTATATGTCGATCGCAAACAACCTTAGTACGCCTAAGCAATTCAGGTTCTGTCAGTTTCGCAATGGCACGTACGGCCTATATCTTGAAGGATACCACTCTACCAACCCCATGCCGATCGTGAGATCCTGCTCCTTTGCAGATTGTGATTATGATATGCGCGTCCATGGCAATTCATCGTCGACGGTTTTCGACATATCCGGCCTTGACAGCAACACGTACAGTACAATGATACTCGACGGGTACGTTAAGCTTTCAAACGCAGATTTCATTTCACCCGCCAGCAGCACATTGTTCTTTGGAAATACTTCGTCACCGCTTTCATTCCAGGTGAATAATAGGAACATGAATGTCCTTGGGCCAGTGAACATGTTGTGGCAAGCCACTCTTCAGGGCAATTCATTGATGTTCTCTCAGGATCTGACTGTTCCTGCGGGCCGTACACTGACAGCTGGACCTAATACGACACTTCTATTTGCAGACAGCAAAAGTCTGAGCGTTAGCGGTACATTCAGTAGCATTGGAACCACGGCTAACCTCATCACCCTGGGCCGTTCGTCAGGCTCGGGCACCTGGTCCGGCATTTACGCCGCCAGCCCAACGTCCAGTCCTTCCGTGACGCTGTCGTACACCACTATCGAGCATGCAGACATCGCCGTGAACGCAGCAACGCACACCGCTCTAAGCATGAGCAATTGTACCGTGGATGATGCCGCCATAGGTGTGCAGATTGTACCGGACGCCGGGTTACCGCACGTTGGAAAACAGATTCTCTCATGCTCCTTCTCCAACATCACGAACACGGGCGTGTACGTTGAGAACTTCTCCGATCTCTTGATGCAGGAGAATGTTCTCATAGGAAAGGAATCCGAAAACCAGACCTTTGGTGTCTTGCTGCGACATGCATCTCCAACACTCTACAGCAATCGGATCGACAAGTTCACCTATGGCCTTTCGTGCGAACAGGGAAGTACACCGATCCTTCAGAGGACTACAGTCGGTGCGCACAATGTCATCCGCTACAATCAATATGGTGTACGATGCACGGATGCCTCACATGCTTTGCTCGGCGGCGATGAAGGCGACGGTCAAAACAGCATCTATGGGAACACCATTTGGGCGGCGGTAATCGCTGGTGGGTCAAAGGTGACAGCGTTGTATAACTGGTGGGGAACACCAGAAGACCCCGGCTATCTCTTCAGTGTCGATGAGTCCTCGGTAATCTACTACAACCCGTGGCTACCAGAAGATCCGAACCCCGGAATGAGCCTCACGGGAGGCAAGCTCGTGCTAACAGAGGAAGGAGGTGGAGAGACAACACTCCTGCCTTCTGTGATGAGGGACGTCATACGTGCAAGAGTCCGCAGGCAATACAGTCAGGCATCAGTGCTTCTCAGATCAATCATTACGGACGGTTCACAGGCATTCGCCACACGACAATGGGCAGCAAGACAGTTGTTGGCCGTGGCGCAAATGATGCGGTCTCCAAATCTTTCTGCATATATTGTGAATGTTCTTAATGGCAATCCACCGATTGTCCGAGACCTCAGATCAATCCTGCCGGGGAGCTACATCCACGAACTGTCACTGACAAGTGCCGTGGCTACATACGATCAGAACATTCAACGCTATCCTAATAGCGAGTTAGAACGGGACGCTCTGTATGGCAGGTTTCTCTATGCGCTGTACAACCGAGGCGATTTGACGC
>CAYHRX010000644.1:0-2173 GCA_964359075.1 uncultured Chitinophagales bacterium | reverse complement strand
ACCGATCTCGCCACAAGGTGGCAGGACAGCTCACTCCGATCGCGAGTCTATGAACTCGCCATGGCCGCGGAAGCTTGCGGCAATCTCCCCGTCGCGGCACTTCTCACGCGTGGTCCATCCATCATCGCAGAGGCTACTAACGGCACCCTGAACCCCTCCTTTCATCCGGGTCGCCACGCCGAAGTCGAAGTCCTTCGTTCCCGAAGGGATGTCCGAATGGACTCCTTTGGAGGATACCCACTCGCACCTGACGAAGTCTGGGCAAATGCGAGTGAGCTGACGTTGTATACTTCCTTGGAGCCGTGCATCATGTGCTTCGGTGCTATCGTTCTGCATCGGGTCGGCCGCGTGGTCTTTGGCGCCGCCGATCCCCTCGGAGGTATCGTCTCGGTCATCCCCAACCTTCCCAGCTATGTTCGCAGCAAGGCCCAGGCCGTTCAGTGGCTGGGTCCGGCGCAGCCGGAGCGGTTCGCGCCCTTAGCTGAGCGCGCCCTAACTCTGGGCTTGCCGTACCGAAAGCAGCCTTCCGCTGGCCCCGATCATGCCCGCTAACCAAGCGATCCAATCAGGAGGTCACCACCTTGCTGTCTGTAATATTCTGTTGGGTAACGACATATGTTCGTTTTTGATGGTGCAGTGAAAACGGTTTGGACAGCAAGAACTGCGCTGTCTGCCGGTTTTGTTTCGGCAGTCTATATACAAATTCGGTGGTGAAGAAAATGAATAAAGACAGATCAGAGCTAATCAAGGCGGCGAAATCCGTCTGGGGTGAATTCAAGTTGAGAAACGAATTCTCTGCTGGCTCCGTGGGCGCAGCCATACGAACGGCAAATGGGAACATCTTTACCGGCATCTGTATCGACTTGGCATGTGGACTTGGATTTTGTGCGGAAGTTGCCGCCGTCGCCGAAATGCTCAAGGCCAGAGAAACACACATTGTCGCTGTTGTTGCCGTATCCAATGGTCGGGTCTTGGGCGCTCCTTGCGGCCGATGCCGTGAGATGATGGCACAAGTTGATATCCGAAATCTCGATTGCGCGATTATCTTGGGAGAAGATCGAGAGATCCCTCTGAGAAAGCTCCTTCCAGAACACTGGTTAACTGAAACGTAGAACACTGAATAATCAACCTAGTGCTGTCAGACACCCATGTCTGACAGTCTCGAACTCACACGAGTGTCAGCGAAGGGTCGCTGACACCACCGTTTCAAACACCGAATAATGCGCTCCACTCGGAATCCGCGCCTGGGATCCTCGAGAGTGAGCGCTGAATTTAGGAGGTGCGAAAGAGTATGAGGAATATTGTCGAGTGGTTCCTCGGTGGGGAATTACTCTACGACCATTCAACGCTGGACGCCGCACCACTTAACCAACATGGAGACCGCTGGGATACGGGAACTGACACAGAGAGAGAAAGAATAAAACCTACTGTCGAACACCGGAGAAGCATGATAAGAATAGCAAACTTCTTTGCTCGCTGGGTTATTTGTTTGCTCCCACTTGTCGTCTCTGCACAAGAGCCGCCGAAGCGCACGCTTCTCCTTCAACTGCAAGATGTCCCGCAAGAAAAAATGAACAAGGGACTACTGGTCTTCGATGAGTATCGACGTGACGCTGTTGTCTCATACGTGCGTGGAACCGTCATGCTGCTTACAACAAGAGCCGAGGCTGAAGTGCTTCGAGAACGAGGGTTTCACTTCACGCTTGTGAAGGAAGACACAAATCAACTGAACCTCTACAAACGAGCGATCTACGGCGAGACAATGAAGATGCCCGCAGCGTATCACACGTATGAACGCATCATTGAAGAGGTAGACGCGCTTGCGAAACAGCACCCGAAGATAATCAAGAAAATTCTCATAGGCCAAACGAGCCAGGAGAAACGAAATATCTACGCCGTGAAGATTTCCAACGATGTCGAGAAGGAGCAAGACAAACCCAGCATCATGTTCGACGGATGCCATCATGCCGATGAAGTGATGGGTGCAGAGATATGCACGGCAATCATTCATGAACTCGTCGAAAAGTACAACAAAGAGCCGCAAGTCACCGACTGGGTGAACCGCTACGAGATTTTCGTCGTGCCGGTGGTCAACGTAGATGGACACACCGTTGTCACGCACGGCATCGACCCACGCTGGCGAAAGAACACACGCGATACGAATGGCAATGGC
>CAYHRX010000643.1:0-2175 GCA_964359075.1 uncultured Chitinophagales bacterium | reverse complement strand
AAGCTGCTGTCCGTTATTCCCGCGAACGATCATCGCTCCCTGATTCTGCACCGCAATCGCAGCCTCATCAATGCCATCGCCATTCAGGTCCGGAACCCTGGCAATGCCCATCGTGTTGCCGGTTGGCAGCGACCACACAACGTTGCCGTTGGCGCCGTTCAAGCAGACCGCACCGTTGCCCAGGAGCGCAGCGAGCACTTCATCCACACCGTCTCCCGTAACGTCTCTGAGTCGGGCAAGCTGCATCACTCCCCCACCACCAACGCCTCCTGTTGGGTAGGACCACATCTGACCGCCGTTCGTTCCTCGCAGTCGATGCACAGGACCCCAGAACGCACCGAGAATGACATCGGGCGGCTGGCCTGACACTGGGAAGACCATAACCTCCTTCGCACCGCCACTCGCTGATGGCACAGCAAACTCCCAGAGCAGTCCCCCATTGGTGCCGCTGTACGCCCGCGCCTTGTACGTCGGCTCCCCAACTGTGCCGATGACATCCGGTTTGTTGTCTCCATCAATGTCGCCGATGGCTGCAACACCATGCGTGAACCCAAGCAGGGGCGCCTGCCAGATGATGTTGCCGTTCGTGCCATTGAAGAGATAAATCGTTCTCCGACCACCGACACCACCGGTCTGCGTGGCCGAAGCCGCAGCGACCACATCGGGCACGTTGTCGTTGTTGAAGTCAGTGCTCACATCGACTCCGGTGAAATCGCCGAGCGAGAAGCTGTCCGGATGATCGGTCCCAAAGGTCCAGAGTATCTGACCTGTCCTTCCGTTCAGTGCGTACACGTGCTCGTTGCCCCCTCCCGTCCCGATGACAACATCCTTGTATCCATCGCTGTTCAGGTCGTTTGCTACGCCAAGAGCTTTCTGATGCGAGTAGTCCCCCGTCGAGCCAATCGAGCCGGCACTCCAGCTTGCGATGTAACTGCTGAATGCCCACAATGAATCGTTCGTGCTGGAGGCATTGCCGTTCAGCGCCATCGTCCAGTAGTTCTCGGTCGAGACAACCACCTCGGGCTTCCCATCTCCCGTTATGTCGCCAATTGCACGGACTGCTTTCGTGAGTCGGAATGTATTGGAGATGGGATGGTCGACAACGGTGTAGGTCCAGAGCGGCACACCAATCGGGACTGGTGCTGCATCGCCTGTTCCGCGCAGAGCAACTGGCGTGATCGGACCGTTCGAAGCGTTGCTGCTTATGCGAAGCGAGTCAACAACTAAGCCTGCGCTCGTTGGGGTGAACCACACCCGGAATGTCCTGCTGCCAAGAGAATCGATAGTAACGGGATACGCTACAGAATCAATTCGGAACGCCGGGTTCGCCACGGTGATGGACGAGATGACAAGCGGAGTTGCTCCGTAGTTCTGCACAAGCATTCGCCATGTGTTCGAGCTCCCCACCCTTCTCGCGCCAAAGTCATAATCAGAAGTGGTTGAAATAGTGGGTGGACCAAAAATCCCGACTCCCCTCACGTTGAGATTGACAACTGGTTCGTCAGGGTCGTTCGTACTCAAAGCAACGAAAAGAGTATACACTCCAAAGAGATTCGGTCGGAAACCAATACGCATTGTGACAAATGCATTCGGTGCGATAGTGACCGGTGGCTGGAAGTCCGTGTCCCATACCCCCGTGGGGATGGAACTGATACTGTCGATTCTCAATGGACCAGTCCCGACGTTTTGTATCCGAATAGAATCGACATACCGCGTGTTCAGCCGCTTATTGCCGAAATCGAGTGAAGAGGGAACCAGGAGAATATCCGGCGTCCCGCCTCCACTCAAATCATACTTGTAGAGTGAGCGGCCTGTGTTTGAGCCAACCGGCTCCGCCAACAACCACATGTAACGGCCATCCCACGCAACGCTGTTTGGCCTCGTGCCATTCGGATCAACAGGCGCAGGAATGAATCCAGCAGTGTCACCAGTAACTGGATTGACTTTGAAAACTCCCTGAGGATCACCCTGGAATCCATTCTCAACATACAGCAAATATGTTCCATCCCATGCTATGCCATACGGCTGTAGTGTCGGAACAAGGATCGTATCCACAACCTGATGCGTGGTGAAATTCAATTTGTACAAACCAGCTTCAACATCCGGTGAATAGATTGAGTACCACACATGTGAACCGTCCCATGCAAGACCGCCCGGGAATTTGTTTGAGGGAAG
>CAYHRX010000642.1:0-2179 GCA_964359075.1 uncultured Chitinophagales bacterium | reverse complement strand
GGAGGGACCGAATACAAATTCGGCCGCGCTATGGTCAGCACGGACATGCACTCATCTCTCACGGGATTCCTAGAAGCCCAAGGGATTCAAGCACCGCTGTTAACACTCGATGTCAGTTGGTTGCTTGTTGGCCATGTGGACGAAGTGGTGGCATTTGTCCCCGCAGGGAGCGGATTCAAGGTGTTGATCGCTGATACGGATTGCGCGATCGATCTCCTCAAGAACCTGAACATCGACGATGCAGGCACGGCGAGCAGCGGCACATCTAACGTGTTAGTGGATACGTCACAGAGTTGGACGCCCAATCAATGGCAGGACGGCTTCGTTAGAATCACTGCTGGCACAGGTTCCGGACAGGTTCGGCAGATCGTGAGCAATACGGCCACGACGGTTAGTCCCACAGTTGCATGGACAACAGTCCCCAGCACGAACTCGCAATACGAGGTAGTTGCCCGATCGGCATACCGTTGCCTCTTCTTTGAGGGCAACGAGGAGTTGGGTGCGGCATCGTCAGCAACCGGGAACACATTGACCGATGTCTCTAAGAACTGGACGGCAAATGCTTGGGCGGGTGGCTATGTCCGCATTGTTGCCGGCACAGGCAGCGGCCAGGATCCAATGGAGGTCAGTGGCAACACATCTAATCAAATCACGCTGTCGGCAAGCTGGACGACGACCCCCGATGACACGTCGCGATACGTTCTTGTGCAGAAGTCCAAGAAGTGGCTCCAATGGACTGGCTGGTCATACATTGAACCCCCAGCGGTTACGACGGTCCGAGAGTTGCTTTCGGATACCGCCTTCACAAATTTCAACCGCACCTGTCAATCGAACATCGACAGCGTCTGCAATGCCATAAAGACAGAACTCGGACTTGGAGACCCCGATTTCGTTAGGATCCCAACGCTGTTTGAGGACAAGACCAAGGCAGTCGCGTACGTCCCGGGCATGGTCAATCTTCTGGTTGATGGTACAACCCTGGCACCTGCCAAGCCGTTCGGCCCTCACATCAACGGCGTGGACGTGTTCGAGAACGATGTCACCAGCAAACTGAGCGGATACACCGTCCACTTCGTAGATGACTGGGATCGTTACCATCGGGCTGACGGAGAGGTCCATTGCGGCACAAACGCGAAACGCACACCGCCGACAGCCAAATGGTGGGAATAGACGACAAAGAGGGAACGAAGACAATGAGAACCAGACAAACTGCTGTCTTGACCAGCGCCGTACTATCGGTGCTCAGCCTTCTGAATACATCGTTGGGGCAGGAATCCGTGGATCAGTTGCACCTTGAGGGCCTATTCGCGAAAGCCCTCGTTGGCGACGGCAAATTGTACACATCTGTTCGACAGGACATTCTCGCAGACAAAGGTGCTACAGTTTTCCTTTCAGCGAAAGCCGAGAACACAAACCTGTTGGCCAGAGTGCTTGCCCGCGCAATGCTCTCGTGGGAAACTGATGCGGCTACCAACATCTGGCGGAACGACCGCATTATTGCGTCCTTGGATGTAATGCTCGCTAGCGCCGCCAGTCCCCTGCAGAAGATACAGAGCGAACTCGACGCGATCCGCCGGACGGTCACTTCCTCACCTGCCGAGGAAGCAAGCGCGGTTGTGCTTCTCGAAATCGCGTTGAAGGGCCCTACCATCCCGATGGACCCGAAATACAGAAGGGTCCCTTCTGACGGAATGTGGGTTCGCTGTGTGGCTGCTGGTCTTGCAGGAACATACGCCGACCCGGATGTCCCCCGAGTGTTGGCCATTCTTGCGAAGGATGCGTCCCAGGCCTGTATTCGTGCGTGTGCGATGACAGGCCTTCGTAAGACAGAAACTCCACAGGCTGTCGAACTGTTGATCTCCGGCCTATCCGACAATGACAAGTCCGTCCAAGAGGCTGCTCATCTCGGACTGAAGAGACTCACCCACCAAGACTTCGGGACGGATCAACGCAAGTATCAGGACTGGTGGGAAGAGAACAGGACGCTGTTCCCGAACAAACGATGATGTACGGCCTATCCCAACTACACGCGTCTGACAAGTTCGCAGCCCGCGGACAATTCCTCGCAAACGGTCAAATACACATTCGATACGACCGTGTACTACAGGCTGCTGCTGCCCCTGAACACCTTGACAGCAAAGGACAGTGCGAATTCCAACAATGCGGTTTCTGACGGCAC
>CAYHRX010000641.1:0-2183 GCA_964359075.1 uncultured Chitinophagales bacterium | reverse complement strand
AATTTTTCTGACAAATTCAATACAAGAACTACTCGAGATTCTGTCTTCGGATTTTTGCCGGGGGCTGATTTCGGACGACGAAAATGACCAGACAGTTACTAAAGATGCCTTCGAGGTCCTGCGTTTCATCGCTGCCAAGCGACTGACAGCCGGGAAACTGACGGTTATTGATGCCACAAACGTTCAGGTGGAGGCTCGCAAGCCGCTCTTAGCGTTAGCCCATGAGTATCACTGTCTGCCAGTTGCCATCGTTTTTAACCCCCCTCCAAAAGTATGCCAGGAAAGAAACCTTCAGCGCCCTGACCGTGACTTTGGTCCGCACGTCGTCCGCCAGCAATGCCAGCAGTTGCGACGTTCGTTGCGTAACCTTCAACGCGAAGGTTTCCGGTACGTCTCTGTCCTGTCATCACCAGAAGAAATCGAGGCTGCCAGCATCGAACGTCAGCCGCTTTGGAACAACCTGAAACAGGAACATGGCCCCTTTGACATCATCGGCGATGTCCACGGATGCTTTGATGAGTTAGTCATACTGCTCCAGAAACTCGGCTATGAAATTATCGCCCAGCCAGACACTCCCGAGAATCTCGGCTATATCGTCCGCCCGCCCGATGGACGAAAGGCAATCTTAGTGGGAGACCTGGTTGACCGGGGCCCAAACACCCCAGAGGTATTGCGGCTTGCCATGCGTATGGTCAATGCCGGAATCGCTTTATGCATCCCCGGTAATCACGACATGAAGCTACTTCGTGCGCTCAAGGGCAGGAATGTACAAGTGACTCACGGACTCGCGGAGTCTTTGACACAATTGGAGCAGGAGCCACCGGATTTTAAGGCACAAGTCATGGAGTTTCTTGACGGTCTCGTTAGCCATTATGTGCTCGATGAGGGACGGCTGGTGGTCGCTCACGCCGGCATGAAAGAAGAACTTCAAGGACGGGCTTCCGGCCAGGTACGGGATTTCGCCCTGTATGGAGAAACGACTGGTGAAACCGACGATTTTGGGATGCCCATTCGCCATAACTGGGCGGAAGCGTACCGCGGCAAAGCAATGGTGGTCTATGGTCACACGCCGGTTCCAGAGGCTGAGTGGCTTAACCGCACAATTAACATTGATACAGGTTGTGTCTTCGGCGGCAAACTGACTGCGCTCCGATACCCGGAAAAGGAACTCGTTTCCGTACCTGCCCTGCATACTTATTACCAATCAGGCAAGCCTTTTCTCGCCCAAGCGGGGCAAGCACAGCCTCTTACTGAACAGCGGAAGTATGATGCTCCCCTGGACATCGAAGATGTTCTGGGTAAGCGCATCATCAGCACTCGCTTGCGCCGTAATGTGACAATCCGCGAAGAAAATGCAATCGTTGCGCTGGAGGTTATGAGTCGTTTCGCTGCCAATCCTAAGTGGCTGATTTATCTACCACCAACGATGTCACCAACTGAGACAACCAATCAACCGGGGTTGTTGGAGCACCCCGCGGAGGCGTTTGATTATTACCGTCGTCACGGTGTGCCCAGAGTCATCTGCGAAGAAAAACACATGGGTTCACGGGCAGTCGTCATTGTTTGCCGAGACGAGGAAGCGGCGAGGAAGCGTTTCGGTGTTGCGGACGAGGGGTTCGGAATTTGCTACACCCGTACAGGACGGCGCTTCTTTAATAACAGGGAGCTTGAGGCAGACTTGCTGGCGCGGGTACGATCGGCGCTAGAGACTGCCGATATGTGGAATGCGCTCAATACGGACTGGGTCTGTTTGGACTGTGAACTGATGCCTTGGTCGGTCAAAGCTCAAGAACTGCTGCGTCAACAATACGCTGCGGTGGGGGCTTCCGCTCGTGCTGCACTCGGTGAAACAGTGGCAATGCTTGAACAGACAGCCGAGCGGGGCGTTGATGTTGGTTCGCTGTTGGACTGCTATCGGAACCGGGTGAAAATGGTTAATCACTATGTCGATGCTTACCGGCGCTATTGTTGGCCCGTTCGCTCTGTGACAGACCTCAAGCTCGCACCGTTTCATCTCTTGGCAACAGAGGGCGTGGTCCATGTTAATAGAACTCATGTGTGGCATATTGAAACGCTTGCGAAACTCTGTCAAGCAGAGGAACAAAATAGTTCGCTATTGCTTGCCACACCCTACAAGGTAGTGGATATTACCGACCCGGCAAGTCAGAACGAAGGTATTGGCT
>CAYHRX010000640.1:0-2183 GCA_964359075.1 uncultured Chitinophagales bacterium | reverse complement strand
AAAAAGGAGGTTTGCCACAGAGTCACGGAGACGCTGAGGAGAAGTAGGTTTGATTGTGACCCCTTTTCATCACATTCACTCTGTGCCTCGGTGCCTCCGTGGCCAAGAATTCTGTTTTTCATCACCTTCTTAGTCATGTTTATTGGAGTGTCTTGAAGGACAAAATCCGAATAGCATCCGGCCAGGGCTTTTGGGGGGACCTTCAATCTGCGCCGTACGATCAGGTCTCCAAAGGTCCGATTGACTACATCATGATGGACTTCCTCGCCGAAGTAACGATGTCCATCATGCAGAAGCAGAAGAAGCGCAACCCGGAGCTCGGCTATGCAAAGGATCTGGTGCCACTGATCGAGCATATTCTGCCGACATGCATGGAGAAAGGCATCACCATCATCACGAATGGTGGGGGAGTGAATCCCACGGGTTGCCGTGATGCGATCTTCAAGTGGGCGCGCAAGAAAGGGATCAAGGACCTGAGGATCGGCGTCGTGCTTGGCGATGACATCCTCGATCAGCTTGATGATCTTCACGGACGAGGAATCCATCTGAACAACATGGAAACGGGCGAGGATCTCCACTCCGTGCGCGGTAGGATCATGAGTGCGAACGTCTACTTCGGGGCAGGGCCGATTGTTGAGGCCTTGAGGCAAGGTGCCCAGGTCATCATCACCGGTCGGACGACGGATACGGGGCTTACACTGGCACCGATGATCCATGAGTTCGGTTGGAAGCACGATGATTGGGACAAGATTGCAGCGGGCACTGTTGCCGGGCATATCCTTGAATGTGGCGGACAAGCAAGCGGTGGGAACTTCTCTGCTGACTGG
Source organism: uncultured Chitinophagales bacterium (assembly GCA_964359075.1). Taxonomy (GTDB): domain Bacteria; phylum Bacteroidota; class Ignavibacteria; order UBA10030; family UBA6906; genus UBA11986. Next base: position 1,356 of record CAYHRX010000640.1, on the reverse strand, counting down.
CGCTCCGTTCCCGATCTCGCACACATCGGCTTTCCAATTGCAGAGGCGTATCCAAACGCCGACATCGTCATCACGAAGCATGAAAACACAGGCGGGCTTGTTTCTGTCCAGACAGTGAAGGAACAGTTGATGTACGAGATTGGCAACCCGACGAATTACATCACGCCTGATTGTATCGCGGACTTCACGACAATCCAGCTTGAAGAAGTTGGGAAGAATCGTGTCAAGATGTATGGTGTGAAAGGCAAGCCCGCAACTGATTCATACAAAGTGTCGATGTCGTACCTTGATGGCTATACCGCCTTTGGTACGCTCACGTACGCGTGGCCCGACGCGTTGGAGAAGGCGCATGCTGCAGATCAAATCCTGCGCACACGACTTGCCGACCTGGTTTTGAAGTTTGAGGAGATTCGATCGGAGTTCTTGGGATACAACTCCTGTCACGGTCCGCTCTCCGTGATGCCGAACGAGATTAACGAGGTGGTGTTGCGTGTTGGCGTTCGCAGTCATGACCACCATGCGGTTGAGCGATTCGGGAAAGAACTGGCTCCTCTCATTCTGACAGGGCCGCCGGCTGTTACCGGATTTGCCGGAGGCAGACCGAAGCCGAGTGAAGTAATTGCGTACTGGCCCGCGTTGATAACGAAATCGGCAGTTACGCCGAGGGTGGAAGTCGCACAAGCATAGCTGAGCGTTAGAAGTTCAGATGAAAACACCGTGAAAAAGAAAACCCTGCCTACCGGCAGGCAGGCACCAAGTCACAAAGGCACGAAGGAGTTTGAGGTATGAGCTTGCCGGCCACTTTTGATTAATTCCAACTTCGTGTCTTGGTGTCTTCGTGGTTAGTTTTTGAACTCTGGGCTTTCCAACCGGATTTCTAGTTGCCTTGAACCTCACTATTTCACAAAAGGAGAAACAGATGAAAAACACTTTCCGACCTATCCGCCTTCTTTTTGGCGGACTTATCCGCTGTGGTCGAAGACTCTCTACGGGTCTACCGACCCGAAGGATCGTAGACGACTCGTTGAGCGGATTCATTTTTGTGGTGTTTTGCTTATTCACCACTACGAATCCATTGCATGCCCAATGGATCCAAACCACTGGTCCCTACGGCGGTTCTGTTTATTCTCTTGCCGTCTCCGGCACGAATCTCTTTGCCGGGACTTCTGGCGGCGGCATCTTTCTTTCCACCAACAACGGCACAAGCTGGACTGCGGTCAATACCGGCTTGACGAACACTTATGTCGGTGCTCTTGCCGCCAGCGGCACGAATCTCTTTGCCGGGACTTCTGGCGGCGGCATCTTTCTTTCCACCAACAACGGCACAAGCTGGACTGCGGTCAATACCGGCTTGAC